>JBEIQK010000487.1:0-5017 GCA_040376505.1 Alphaproteobacteria bacterium
CACCTGCCGGGGGGGCGCGGCGCCGCTGGGCTTGATAGCCGGCCGGCCATGAAGACCATCCTCGTGATCGGGTCTGGGCCCATCGTCATCGGCCAGGCCTGCGAATTCGACTACTCGGGCACCCAGGCCTGCAAGGCGCTCCGCGCGCTGGGCTACCGGGTGGTCCTGCTCAACTCCAACCCCGCCTCCATCATGACGGATCCCGAGGTGGCCGACGCCACCTACGTCGAGCCGCTCACGCTGGACTTCGCCCTCAAGGTGATCGAGATCGAGCGTCCCGATGCCTTGTTGCCGACGGTGGGGGGGCAGACCGGCCTCAACCTGGCGATGGAGCTGCACCACGCCGGCATCCTCGACAAGTTCGGGGTGCGCCTCATCGGCGCCCGGCCCGACGCCATCGCCGTGGCCGAGGATCGCGAGAAGTTCAAGCAGCGCATGATCGAGGTGGGCATGCCCGTGCCCCCCTCGGGCACCGCCCACACCCTCGCCGAGGCCGAGGCCTTGCTGCCGAAGGTCGGCCTGCCGGCGATCATCCGGCCCTCCTTCACCCTGGGCGGCCAGGGCGGCGGCGTGGCCTACAATGTCGACGAGTTCCGCGACATCGTGAACCTCGGCCTCGATCTGTCGCCCACCCGGCAGGTCCTCGTCGAGAAGAGCCTGCTCGGCTGGGGCGAGTACGAGTTGGAGGTCATGCGCGACCTCGCCGACAACGTGATCATCATCTGCTCCATCGAGAACTTCGACCCGATGGGCGTTCACACCGGCGACAGCATCACCGTGGCCCCGGCCATGACGCTGACCGACCGCGAGTACCAGCGCCTGCGCGACATGGCCTGCACCATCATTCGCGCCGTGGGCGTGGAGACCGGGGGCTCCAACATCCAGTTCGCCGTCAACCCCGAAGACGGCGAGGTGATGATCGTGGAGATGAACCCGCGGGTGAGCCGCAGCAGCGCCCTCGCCAGCAAGGCCACCGGCTTTCCGATCGCCAAGATCGCCGCCCAGCTCGCCGTTGGGCTCACGCTCGACCAGATCAAGAACGACATCACCCGGGTCACCCCGGCCTGCTTCGAGCCCAGCCTCGACTACGTGGTCGTCAAGATCCCGCGCTGGAACCTCGAAAAGTTCCCCGGCGCCGACCCCACCCTCGGCACCCAGATGAAGGCCGTCGGCGAGGTGATGGGGCTCGGCCGCACCTTCCCCGAGGCCCTGCTCAAGGCCATCTCCAGCCTGGAGGGCGGCTACGCCGACGCCAAGGCCTGGAGCGACGAGAAGGTGCACGAGAAGCTGGCGATCCCCACCCCCGATCGCCTGCCCGCCGTCTTCGAGGCCCTGCGCCGCGGCCTCGACCCCACCGCCATCTGGCGGATCACCCAGATCAACCGCTGGTTCCTCCACCAGATGGCCAGCATCGTCGCCTTCGAGCAGCAGCTGGACGGGCGCTTCCTGTCGAGCATCTCGGCCGAAGAGCTGCTGCGGGCCAAGCGCCTGGGCTTCCCCGACGATCACCTCGCCCGCATCCTCGCCACCACCGAAGAGGCCGTGGCCAGCCGCCGCCGCGAGGACGGTGTCACACCTGTATACAAGCGTGTTGACACCTGCGCCGCCGAGTTCGAGAGCTACACCCCCTACCTCTACTCCTGCTACGAGAGCGAAGACGAGGCCGGCGACGAGACCATCGACCGCGTCGTCATCCTCGGCAATGGGCCCAACCGCATCGGCCAGGGCCTGGAGTTCGACTACTGCTGCTGCCACGCCGCCGCCGCCGTGCGCGAGGCCGGCCTCATCGCGGTGATGGTCAACAACAACCCCGAGACGGTGTCCACCGACTACGACACCTCCGACAAGCTCTACTTCGAGCCCATCACCGCCGAGCATGTCGGCTCGGTGCTGGCCCGCGAGAAGCCCCGGGGCGTCATCCTGCAGTTTGGCGGCCAGACCCCCCTCAAGCTGAGCCACCGCATCGGCCCCATCCTCGGCACCCCCGCCGAGGCCATCGACCTCGCCGAAGATCGCGAGCGCTTCAACAGCCTGCTCAGCGGGATGGGCGTGCGCCAGCCCGAGGGCGCCATGGTGCGCACCCGCGGCGAGGCCTGGTCGGCCGCCCACCGCATGGGCTTCCCCGTGTTGGTACGCCCCAGCTACGTCCTTGGCGGGCGGGCCATGCACATCTGCTACGGCGAGACCGACTTCCAGGCCGCCCTCGAAGAGGCCCTGGTGGTGAGCGAGCGGCACCCCGTGCTGATCGACCGCTACCTCGACGGCGCCATCGAGTACGACGTCGACGCGCTCTGCGACGGCGAGGAGGTCTACGTCGCGGCGATCATGGAGCACATCGAGGAGGCCGGCGTTCACTCCGGCGACTCCTCCTGCGTGCTCCCGCCCGTGGCGCTCTCGGCCGAGAACCGCGCCGAGATGGTCGACGTCACCACCCGCATCGCCAGGCGCCTCGGCGTGATCGGCTGCGTCAACATCCAGTTCGCCATCCAGCGCGGTGTCGTCTACGTCCTCGAGGTCAACCCCCGCGCCAGCCGCACGGTGCCCTACGTCGCCAAGGCCACCGGCCTGCCCCTGGCCCGCCTCGCCACCCACCTCGCCCTCGGCAAGAAGCTGCGCGACCTGGGCCCCCTCGCCCCGCGCCAGGACGGCCACTTCTACGTCAAGACCCCCGTCTTCCCCTGGCGGCGCTTCACGGTGAAGGACGTCGTCCTCGGCCCGGAGATGCGCAGCACCGGCGAGGTGATGGGCATTGGCCGCACCTTCGCCGAGGCCTACGCCAAGGCCCTGATGGCGGCCGGGATGAAGCTGCCCCGCGAAGGCGGCATCTTCCTCAGCGTGCGCGACGGCGACAAGCACGCCCTGCCGAGCATCGCCCGCCCGCTGCTGGAGATGGGCTACCAGCTCCTGGCCACCCGCGGCACCCACGCTGCTCTGGCCGAGGCCGGCATCCCGGCCGAGCTGGTGCACAAGGTGCGCGAAGGGCGCCCCGACTGCGTCGACCACGTGCGCAACGGCCGCATCAAGCTGGTCATCAACACGCCCACCGGCAAGAAGGGCGTCACCGACGGCACCGCCCTGCGCCTCGCCGGCCTGCGCTTTGGCGTGCCCTGCGTCACCACCGTGCGCGCCGCCCAGGCCGCGGTGACCGCCCTCGCCGCGGTGCGCGCCGATGACATGGAGGCGATCTCCCTCCAGGCCCTGGCCCTGCTCGATCGTGGATGAGCGCACGCTCTTCGTCGGCGACGTTCACGGCTGCGCCGACGAGCTGGCCGCCCTGCTGGCGGCCGCCCAGGCGAGCCGGGTCATCCTCCTGGGCGACCTCTTTCGCAAGGGGCCCGATCCCGCCGGTGTCTTCGCGCTGATCGAAGAGCACGGCTGCGAGGTCATCCTCGGCAACCACGACCTGCGCATGCTCAAGCACTGGGGCGACGACAAGGCCAGCCGCCGCCTCCCCGAGCGCGCCCAGGCCTGGCTGGCCAGCCGGCCGCTCTACCTCGGCGGCAGCCTTCCCACCGGCCAGGCCTGGCTGGCGGTCCACGCCGGCGTTCACCCCAAGGAAGGCCTCGCCGGCACCAGCCGCTCCCAGCGGGTGACGATGCGCCGCTGGCCCGATGATGTCGATCCCCTGGCGCCCTTCTGGTGGCAGCTCTACCGGGGTGAGACGCTGGTGATCTACGGCCACGACGCCATGCGCGGGCTGCAGGACCACCGGCCCTACACCTTGGGCCTCGACACCGGCTGCATCTACGGCGGCGCGCTGACCGGCTTTCTCCTCGAGGAGGGTCGCTTCCTTCAGGTGCCGGCGCGGGCCGCCTACCAGTTCGTCGAGGGCGGGCTCGGCGCGTAACATTCATGGTTACACTTGTTACGGGCATTTACTGTCCGACCCTGCGCGGGAGGGGTCTTAGGGCTGGCCGATGCCCCCCCTTCGCCTTCGTCGTCGCCGGGCCACCGGGATCAGCCCCCGCGTCGACTGCGTCTTTCGCGCGCTCTTCGCCGATCCCGCCCGTGCCCACCTCCTCGTCGACTTCTTAAACGCCCTGCTCGATCGGGCAGCGCCCATCGTCACCGTCGAGCACCGCAACCCCGTGCACCTGCCTGACTTCGTCGGCGACGATCACACCTCGGTCGACGTCAAGGCCATCGATGCCAGCGGCCGCATCTTCCAAGTCGAGATGCAGACCTGGAACCACACCGCCTTACGGGCCCGCATCCTCTACACCTGGGCCGATCTCTACGAAGAGCAGCTCCACGAGGGCGACGGCTACGAGGCTCTGCGGCCCGTCATCTCCATCTGGCTCCTCAACCGGAATCTCTTCCGAAACGCGGCTCGCTTCCACCACCGCTTCGGTCTATGGGATCCGGAAGAGGCGCTCCGCCTCCATCAGGATCTCGATATCCACGTCGTAGAGCTCAACCGCTGGCGGCGCAGCCCGCCCGAGGCCACCCCCCTCCCGCTCCGCCGGTGGCTGGCCTTCCTCACCGAGGCCGAGCGCTGGGGCGATGTCCCCGAAGACCTGCAACACCCCATCCTGGAGGACGCCATGTCCGTGCTGGAGACCTTCAAGACCAACCGCGACTGGAACGAGACGTACCGCTCCCGCCTCGACGCCGAGCGCGTGCGCATCACGGAGATGCGCGCCCGCGAGGAAGCCGAGCGCGCCCGAGCGGAAGCCCTGCGCGCCCGGGAGGAAGCCGAGCGCGCCCGAGAGAAATCCGAGCACGCCCGCGAGGAAGCCCTGCGCGCCCGCGAGAAAACCGAGCACGCCCTCCAGGAATCCGAGCACGCACGCATGGCACAACAGGCAAACCAGGAGGCCCTCGCAATGCGCCTGCGCGAGATGGAGGCGCAGCTCCGCGCGCTGGGTGTGGAGCCCAAGCTCTCCTGAAGACACAAGCCTCGCTCCCGCGCCCCACAGCGCAGCCCGCGCTTCGGCGCCCCGCCACCGTGCGCACCACCCGTCGGCCCCATGGCCTCGATCCTGAGCCGCGGCCCCACCCCCGTCGCGACGTCCCC
>JBEIQK010000903.1:0-2459 GCA_040376505.1 Alphaproteobacteria bacterium
CACCCCGGAGATCGAGCCGCTCGTCGAGAGCGCCGTGGAGGCCTGTCTGCTCGCGTTTGCCGCCTCGCAGCCCGAAGAGGCCGGAGCCCTCGTGACCTGGGTGCTGGAGCGGGATCGGCGCGGGTGGTGAGGGGCGCGCGCCTGCTCGGTTCTATTCCGTTTTTGTTCGCGCAGGGTTTTAGATGTGACACAAAGGTAGCGCCCGGCGGGGGCGGTGGAGCGATAGGTGGGCTTCGGGCCCTGGGTCAGGTTAGGCTGCCGCCGCCGGGGACATCCCGTCGCCTGCTCTGCTGCCCGTTTGGAGATCGAACGACCATGCGTTGGAACCTGCTCCTCCCCCTGTTGACCACCCTGTCCTTCCTCGCCTGCTCCGGCAAGTCCGATGAGGATGAGACCACCGACGAGAGCGACGCCGACACGGACGCAGACAGCGACGCCGACGCCGACGCCGACGCCGACGCCGATGCCGACGCCGACCCCCTCGCCACGCTTACCGGCGACGACGCCTATGTCGCGCGGGTGTGGTGGACCTCGAGCGCCTTCGATCTGGCCCTCACCGCCGAGGCCCTCACGGGCACGATGGCGTACAGTGAGCGCGATCCCGACGACAACCTCATCTGCGAGGGCACCCTCTCCCTCACCGGCCTGCCCGACACCGCCACCGCCTGCGAGGACCTCACCTGTATCTGGGGCTACACCCTCACCGCTGCCCCCGAGACGGTGAGCGGCACCTGCGCCTACCCGATCATCGACAGCGCCTTGAACCTCGCCGACCCCGCGGCGGTGGGCTTCCTCGCCTACTTCGACGACGTCACGTACTGGGACACCTTCTACCATCAGCTCATGTACTTCGGCGTGAACGGAACCGACGGCTACCGCTCGGAGGCCACCCTTCTCATGAGCTCCGCCGACGGCGACTTTGGCCTGGAAGCCTATGACGCCGAACTGGGCACCGTTGTGTTCGATCTCGGCAGAACCGGCGTCTCTCGCCCCGCGGCCTACACCGGCGACTGCGAAGACCTCTCCTTCGGCGGGGCCGTCTTCCCCTACACCGACAGTCCCCTCCAGGGCACCATCGACAACTCGGCCAATTTCTTCGACGACCTCGGAGACATCTGGTCGCTCGAACTGGCCGACGGCCAGTCGCTCCGGGCCCTCCTCAAGTCCACCGACGGCGAGGTCGGCCAGATCAGCCTGATCACCCCCGAGGGCTGCCGCGCCGTCGAGTCGAGTTGGGAGGACTGCCCCGACGCCGAGGCCGACCACTGTGAAGTCCTGGCCTACTCCGCTCCCGCCGCTGGGACCTACCAGGTCATCGTCACGGGCGATGACTATGCCGGCGACGATGTCTTTGGCTACGACCTGCACCTCGTCATCGAGTAGGCGTCGCTTCACATCCCCGCGGCGGTGTGTAGGTTCACCGCATGAACCCCGCTCCCGCCGCGCCCGGTCTCCTCTCCCAGCCCACCCGCTACCTCTTCTTCACGGGTAAGGGCGGGGTGGGAAAGACCTCCCTGTCGGCCGCCACCGCCCTCGCACTCGCCGACGCCGGAAAACGGGTCTTGCTTGTCAGCACCGACGCCGCCTCCAACCTCGACGAGATGTTGGGGGTCGCCCTGCGCAACCAGCCGGTGCCGGTCTCCGGGGTGGCCGGACTCTCCGTTCTCAACATCGACCCCACCACCGCCGCCCAGGCCTACCGGGCGCGGGTGCAGGGCCAGATGGCGCCCACCGCCACCGCCCTCGACCGGGTGACCGTCGAAGAGCAACTCTCCGGGGCCTGCACCACCGAGATCGCCGCCTTCGACGAGTTCGCCGCCCTCCTCGCCGATGGGGCGCCGGACTTCGATCACGTTGTCTTTGACACCGCTCCCACCGGCCACACCCTGCGCCTCTTGCGCCTGCCCCGCGCCTGGACTGGCTTTCTCGCCGGCAACGACCGCGGGGCCTCGTGTCTGGGCCCCCACGCCGGCCTCAAGATGCAGGAGGGTCGCTTTGCCGCCGCCATGGCCGCCCTCACCGATCCGACACAGACCACCGTCATCCTGGTGGCCCGCCCCGATCCCCGCACCCTGGTGGAGGCCGCCCGGGCGGCGGTCGAGCTGCGCGCGCTCGGCCTCACCGCCCAGCGGCTCGTGGTCAATGGCCTCACCACCGTCTCCCTCCCCGATGACGCCGTCGCCGTGGCCCTCGTCGCCGAAGGGCGCGCCGCCCTGGACGCGATGCCCGCGGCCTTGGCGGGCCTGCCCTGCGACTTCATCCCCCTGCGCCCCTTTGACACGGTCGGTCTCGTCGCCCTGCGCGCGCTGTTCGGCGGCGCCGCGCCGGCCCCCCTGGCACCCGGCGTGGGGGAGACCGCCGCAATCCCCGGCCTCGACGTGCTGATCGCCTCCCTCGCCGAGCCCGGTCGGGGCCTCATCCTCGTGATGGGGAAGGGAGGGGTTGGAAAGACCACCCTC
>JBEIQK010001073.1:0-1804 GCA_040376505.1 Alphaproteobacteria bacterium
AGCGGATGTCGATCCTGCTGGCGCGGAACACCTACCAGCTCCGCGCCATCGCAGACCGGCTCAGCGACCTCGAGGCCCAATGCGGCGGCGCGACCAGCCAGCAGGAGGTGACCATCTCGCTCCGGCGCGACCTGCTCAAGATCGACTCTGTGCCCGGGACGCTCACGCCCGCGGAGCGCTTCCGCGCCCTGCTACTGGCCAGCAATGTGCCAGCCGATGCCCGCATGCGCATCTCGGTCTCGGAGACGGCGCAGCAGATTGCGACCAACGCCCGGGTGGTGAACTTTGATCTGGGGCTCGATGACTTCGCCAACCTGGGCGCCACCTGCAACGCCAAGATTGCGGGTATCTCGATCCGGCTGGTGGGCACCAACCTGGGCAGCGGCCAGCCCTACGCCACCCTGCTCTACAACGGTCAGACCAGCACCTACTCCTGCCAGCCCGGCATCGACGCCTACGTGCGGACCTTCGGGCAGGGCGACACCACCTTTGGCGCCACCACCTCGTTTGTCGTGAACGGCCGGTCGACCTCGCCCGTGGCCGGCATCGCCGAGATGGGTTCGCCCTCGTTGAGCTTCGCCGGCCTGCCCCTTGCGGGTGGCTACACCCTCGTCATCGACCCCGCCTTGGCCGTCAACGCGGGCATCAACTGGGATGCGCTCGACGACATCGAGATCGGCCTCTCCTACGGCTGGCAGGATGTCTTCGCGTCGGAGTCCGACTGCGCCAACTCGCTCTAGTCGCGGTGCTGCTGCGGCGCCCGTCAGGCGCCCTCGCACCGTCCCCTCGTTGGCCGATTTTTTACTGAACTTGCACCTCGTCCGGAGTCATCATGCGGCATCTCCTCTCTCTTGAGCGCCTCGCACCTACGGGGCCTGCCCTCCGCTCGCTCTGTCGCACGGCGACCCTGCTGTTGCTGCCGCTCGCGCTGCTCGCAGCCTGCGCCGAAGAGGCGCCCGGTGGCGACCCGCTCGCCGAAGACACCGGCGCTGCGGCGCCTGCGCCCGACACCACGGCCGACGCCACAAACGACGACACCAAGACCGATGCCGTCAACGACGACGCCGGCGTGGATGCGGCCGATGTGCTCGCGCTCGACGCCAACGATGGCACCCGCTCGCAGGGCACGCTCACCCTCACCGATTTCGCCTTCTGCAACACCAATGTGGACTGCCCCAACGGCATGGGCCTCTGTGTGACCGAGCTTGCCCTCAACCGGCCGCCTGCCGGTTCGACGAGCAACATGGTGGCGGTGCGTGATCTGCCCGGCTTTGAGAGCATCCCCGTAGGCAAGGCGGGCGTCTGCAGCCGCGGCTGCACCGACCATGCCGACCTCTGTGATTCGCTCCGCGTGGGCGCCGACACCACCCCCTGGAGCTGCCAGCTCGTCTACGCCGGCGCCTCGCCCTATCCTGCAACCGGGCTCCCCTTTGTGGCCAACGCCCCGGAGCTCACCGCCGGCGCCGTCTACGCCTCCATCTGCCGCCCGCCCTTCGAGCGCGCCGCGGCCTTCTCGCCCGACTTCTGCGACAGCTGCTCCGCGGCAGAGGCCTGCGAGAGCAGCTCCTCCTGCTTCGACAACGCACCCTACTCCGACCAGGATGTTGCGGCCCGCACGGGCAGCTGCCTCGTGACCTGCAACTCCGCAAGCGCCAACAGCTGCCCCCGCGGCTTCTCCTGCCGCCTGCCAGGCACGGGCGACGAGATGCTCGGCGCGCCCAAAGAGGGCACCTTCTGCTTCCCCATCACGGGGAGCTGCGGCGCCTGCGTGGACCGCGACAAAGATGGCGTGGGTGTGGGCTCC
>JBEIQK010000371.1:0-6221 GCA_040376505.1 Alphaproteobacteria bacterium
ACCAAGATCTATCACAACCCGCGCGACCGCCTGGGCTTCGCCATCCTGCCCGAGAGCGCCTTTGAGGGCACCTTCATCACGCCCGACCTCAGCTTCAGCTCGCAGCCCAAAGGCTCGGGCCCCTTCAAGGGCAGCCGTGGTCGCCGGGGCGTCACCTTCGATGCCTTCGCCAATGTGCACCACGCCCCGCAGATCGCGCAGTTGGGCCTCCAAGAGGGTGGCGACCCCATCGTCCAGGTGAAGACCATCATCAACAACGGCGTGCAGGGCATCATCGCGGTGCCGCCGGCCTACCGCCCCGAGGTCAGCTCGTCGGATGAGGTGGCGCTCAAGAGCTACGACCTGCGCTCCTGGTGGTTCATCGCCGTCAACCCGAACTCGTCGGCCCTGGCCGACAAGCGGGTCCGCCAGGCCTTGAACCTGCTGATCGACCGCACCGAGCTGCGCCAGCTCTCGATCGGCGCCAAGCCGGGCGAGCAGAACAGCCCCTGCGAGTTCATCTCCGGGCCCTTCGTGCAGTCGAGCCCCTACTACAACCGCGGCGTGGCGGTCTCCGAGCGCTCCGACAAGGCCAAGGCCCGGCAGCTCCTCACCGCGGCGGGCCTCACCGAGGTCGGCGGCCGCTGGCACAACAAGGGCACGCCGATCGACCTCAAGATCGGCATGTTGGCCCCCCTCAACAACGAGGCGCCCGACCTCCTCACCCAGATCGGCAACCAGCTGGGCGCCGGCGGCTTCGCCCGCGAAGAGTCGCGCATCAGCGTGGACGAGTGGAACCGCAAGGTGGTGACCGGCCAGGCCACCAACTACGACCTGCTGGTAGGCAAGTGGTCCTTCGGCATCGTCGAGGACGTCAACGACCTCTTCCACACCCGGGCGGGCAAGGAGGGGAAGAAGAACATCTTCAACTACTCGAACCCCCAGGTCGACGCGGTCCTCGACGACTTCAGCAAGGCCCGCACCGACACGGCGGCCCAGGACGCCTACCACAAGCTCCACACGCTGATGGCCGACGAGCTGCCCTACCTCTTCCTCTGGAAGCTCGACACCCGCAGCGCCTGGCGCACCGAAGTGCGCAACAACATCATCACGCCCTACTTCTACTTCACCGAGATCGACGGCTGGCGCTTCGGCAGCGGCAAGTAGCGAAGGCAGGGGGCCCGGGTGATGCGTTGGTGGGTGCGACCGTTGGTCCGGCTGGTGGCGGCGCTGCTGCTGCCCGTGGCCGTGCCGGCGATCATCACCCTGCTCATCTGGGCGCTGCCCGGCGATCCGGCGAGCATCATCTGCCCGCCCGAGAGCTGCGGCGGCACCGAGGCCTTGGCGGCCCGCTGGCACCTCGATGAAGGCCCCTGGGGCTTCTTCAGCCAGTGGATGATGGGGGCGCTGTCGGGGGACTTTGGCAACTCCTGGCGCGTGCTCCAGGGCGGTTCGGTGGCCGAGCTGCTGGCCGAGGCGGCGCCCAACACGGTGATGCTGATCGGCCTCGCGCTGCTGCCGGTGATCCTTGGCGCGGTGGGGGCGGCGAGCGGCCTCATCCCCCGCAAGGTGGACGGGCCGCTCTACCTGATCGGCCTCGTGCCGGCCCTCGTGCTGGCCCTGGTGGTCGCAGCGGTAGTGCAGCTCAACTTCGGCGCTGGCTCGTCGGACCCCGAGCAGCTGGCCCGCTTGCTGGGCGGCGCCCTGGTGCTGGGCTTCGCCGACGGCGCCTTCTCCGGCGCGGTCTCGGGCGTGCGCGGGCTCTTCGAGTCCGAGAACCGCCAGCGCTACGTCTCCATCGCCATTCTGCGCGGAGAGACGCCGCTCTCCAACACGCTGCCCAATGTGGCGGCGGCCCTGGCCGGCCAGCTGCGGGCCCGCACCTTGCACTTGCTCTCGGGCACGGTGGTGGTGGAGGTGGTGCTGCGCATCAACGGGCTCGGCGACCTGCTCTGGGGCGGCGCCCTTCGCCAGGACTTCGCGGTTGTGCTGCCGGTGGCAACGGGCTTTGCGCTGCTGTCGGCCTTCTTGCTGCTGGTGCAGGCGCTGGTGGAGATCCTGGCCTCGGTGCACATCCGGCGCTCGCCGTCTTTGTCGGTGGTGGCGCCATGATGCGCGAGCGGCGCGGCGCCATCCTCCTCGCCGGGGTCTGCCTGCTGGCCTTGCTGCTGCTGGTGGGCCTCGCCGAGGATCACCTGCCGGCGCCCGATCTCTCGCTGTCCAACGCGGGGCCTGGGGCCTTGCCGCCCTTCGGGGCCGATGAGAAGGGGCGCTCCTTGCTGGCCTACGCCGCCCAGGGTGCGTCGGTGGCGGTGATCCCGGCGATCCTCGCGGGGCTCTTTGTCGGGGGCTTCGGGGTGATCGGCGGCCTGCTGCGGGCCCTTGGCTGGAGCCGCCTGGACTCCTGGATTCAGGGCATCAGCGAGGTGGTGGGCGCCCTGCCGCGCATGGTGGTGCTGCTGGTGGTGGCGCTGATCCTGCCCGAAGATCAGCGCGGGCTCTTGCCGATAGCACTCACCTGGGGGGCGCTCGCGACGCCGGGGGCGATGGATGAGGCGGCGGCGGTGGCCGAGCGGCTCGGCGGGGCGCGCTTTGTCGAGGCGCTCAAGGCCCATGGCTACAGCGCAGCGCGCATCTACCTGTACCACATCGTCGTCTTGAACCTGCGGCCGGTGGTGGTGCGCCAGGGGGCCGAGGTCATGATGCAGGTGGTCTTCTTGGAGATCGCCTTCTCCTACCTCGCGCGGGTGGAGAGCTACCCCTCCTTTACGCACCCCGACAGCGTCTCCAGTTGGGCCGACCTGCTTTACCTGGGCTACCCCTCGCTGGCCTTTTGGGAGGGCACCACCGCCCATGCCCTGGGGCTGGGGCTGGGCCTCGTGGCCTTTGTCGCCGTGGTTGCCTTGTCCACCTCCCACGCGGCGAGGGCCCGATGAGCGCCCTCATCGAGCTGCGCGACCTCACCATCCGCTCGCCCCAGCGGCGGTTGATCGAGGGCGTGAGCCTGACCATCCACGGCGGCAAGGTGACCGCCCTGGTGGGTCCCTCGGGCGCGGGCAAGAGCCTCTCGGCGCGCGCCTGTATGGGCGTGATCGACGTGCTGCCCGGCCTGGAGCGGGGCAGCCTCGTCTACCCCGAGCTGGACCCCAAAAAGGACTGGTACGCCGGGGTCGCCGGCGGCGGGGCGCGAAGCCACGCCGGCCTGCTGGCGGCGACGCGGCACCTGCGCGGGGCCTGGTTCGCCTATTCGCCGCAGGCCGCCAGCTCGGCCTTGAACCCGGGGCGCACCCTCGGGCGCCAGCTCGAGCTGGCGATCGCCCGCCGCTCCACCCCGCCGGCGAATCTCGGCGAGGAGATTCGCTCCCTGCTGCGCGGCGTCGGGCTGGGCCCCGAGGCGGCGGCGGCGCTGCCGGGCGAGCTGTCGGGGGGAATGTGCCAGCGCGCCGCGCTGGCCATCGCAATTGCCCCCAAGCCCCGCCTCGTCGTGGCCGATGAGCCCGAGACCGGGCTCGATCCTGTGCTGCGTCGGGCGGTGGTGGAGCTGTTGGTGCAGACCTGCAAGGAGCACGGCGCGGGGCTGCTTCTCATCAGCCACCACTCCGACACCATCGATCGCATCGCCGACGACGTGGTGCGCCTGCCTGCGCCGGCCGGCGCCGGGGGTGACCTGTGAGCGCGGTCGTCGCGGTGCGCGGGCTGCACAAGACCTTCACCCAGGCGGGCCCCTGGCCCTGGAGCCCCTCCCGGGAGATCCCGGCGGTGCAGGGGGTGGACTTTGAGGTGGCCGAGGGCGAGGTCGTGGCGCTGGTCGGCCAGTCGGGCTCGGGCAAGACGACGGTCTCCCGCATCGTGCTCGGCCTCGAAGAGCCCACCGCCGGCGAGATCTGGCTCGACGGCAAGCGCTGGGACGGCCTCACCGAGGCGGAGCGTCGCCCGCAGCGGGTGCGCTACCAGTATGTGCCCCAGGACGCCCTCGGCGCCCTGGACCCCCAGCAGACCGCCCTGGAGCATGTCGTAGAGACCCTCGGCGCGCTGGGCCGCCTGCCGCCCAAAGAGGCCCTCGATCGGGGTCGCGAGATCCTCTCGCGCCTCGGCCTTGGTGCCCGCGAAGGGGCCTTGCCGCGCGAGATGTCGGGGGGCGAGCAGCGGCGGGTGACCCTGGCGCGGGTGCTCGCCCTGGAGCCGCGCCTCGTCGTCGCCGACGAGCCCACCAGCGGGCTTGACGTCGATCGCCGCGAGTCGGTGCTCGAAGCCCTGGTGGGAAACCTGCCCAAGGGCTCCGGCTGCATCCTGGTCACCCACGACATGGCCGAGGCCCGGGGCTGGTGCAACCGGGTGCTGGCGATGCTCGCCGGCCGGGTGATCGAGGAGGTCGACCTCCAGAAGGCCCAGCCGGCCCACCCTTACGCCCGCATCCTCTTCGACCCCTGGTCGGGCCCGCTGCCCCGTCACCCCTTGGCGCGGTCGGGCTGCCCCTTTCGCCCAGACTGCCCCCTCGTGGATAGGGGAGGGCTGTCCCGCTGCGAGGCCGAGGTTCCAGCCCTCCGCCCCATGCTCACCGCGGGCCACCGCGTCGCCTGTCATGCGCTCCCTGGAGATCCCCCATGAGACAGCTGCTCGTCCCCATCGCAGCGCTGGTCGCACCGCTCGCGGCCGAGGCGGCCGGCAAGACAGCCTCTGAGGCCGAGCACACCCGCCTCGCCGAAGAGATGCGCAAGCTGGCCCAGCGCAACGCCTGGCGCGGCGTGGAGGGCAGCTACGCCCGCATGCTGGTGATCGAAAAAGATGGCGTGGTGCTCACCTACGACGACCACCTGCTGGGCGCCCAGGCGGCCCGCGCGCTCGGCGACGTCACCAATGTGTACGACCGCCTCCTGCGGGCGAGGTCGGTGAAGTCCACGCCTGAGGTGACCGGCTGGATCGCCGACATCGAGGGCAGCTACTCCCGGGTCGAGCTGGCCCGCGATCTGCGCTACACCGGCAAGATCGAGCTGACGGTCGATGAGATGCCCTTCGCCCCCGACCAGCGTGCGGTGATCGGCGCCGCCTCCCAGGCGCTCGCCACCAATGGCAGCTACACCGGCCTGCTGCCCTTCGGCGGCTACAGCCTCTCGGGCAAGCACTTCGACGTCAAGCAGGGCGGCGAGCTGGTCAAGGTGGTGCTGGTGCCCGAGGGCAAGTCGGTCGACAAGGCCCAGACGGTGGCCCGCCGCGACGGCCTGCGAGCCGATGTGGGCGCCCTCTACGCGATGGTCGGCGAGTCTTTGGTCGACGACTCGGTTCAGGGGCAGGGCTTCGCGGGCATGGGCTTGCGCGCCGGGCTGGGCTGGGAGCTGCAGGTGGCGCGGCCGCTCGGCTTCGTGGCCCAGGCGGGCTACCATGGCCTGCTCTTCGGTGAGAAGGGCGATCCCGCCGCCATCGCAGAGCTGGGCGAGGTCGCCGCCGAGCCGGTCACCAGCCGGATGAGCCTCTTCTTTGTCTCGGGCAGCCTGTCGATCTGGCCGACCGACGCGCTCTCGGTGCAGGTGGGACCCTCCTGGGCGATCGGCACGGCCCAGACCAACGGCGTCTCCAACGGCTGTGTCGACGCCACCTGCTCGGCCGTGGCCACCTACGGCGCTGACGGCTCCGACGCCGCGGGCGCCCAGGCCTCGATCAAGTCGGGCGGCGCGGTGGCGGGCCTGTTTTATGGATTTGGAAAGACCCCCGGGATGAAGAAGTCGCGCTCCGGCATCAGCCTTCAGGGAGGCGCCCAGTATGATCTGGCCCGCGTGTACCCCTGGGCCCAGGTCGCCTTTGCCATCGCGCCGTCGCGTTGAAGGAGAGAGGATGAACACGATCTCTTCGCGGTTGATGACCGCACTGACCCTCTGGGCCGGGCTCGGCGCGGTCGCCTCGGCGGCCGAGGTCAACATCACAGCCAAGGGCCATGCCTTCAACCCGGTCTGGTCGCCCGACGGCCAGTGGCTGGCCTTTGAGCTCAACAACTACCAGGGCTCGATCGAGCTGTACGTGGTGAAGGTGCAGGGCGGCACCCCGATGGGCAGCCCCACCAAGATGGTGGTGCCCGGCGCCTCATCGAGCTTCTCCACCGCGGCGTCGGTGGCGGCGGCGCCGGCCTGGCACCCCAAAAACCAGCTCATCTTCGAGGGCAGCGCGGCGGGCGGCAACAGCCGGCTCTACTTCTGGGCCCCCGGCGGCCAGACCGCCTCCGAGCTGCTCAGCGCCACCCAGGCCAAGGA
>JBEIQK010000699.1:0-3542 GCA_040376505.1 Alphaproteobacteria bacterium
GATGACGCCGGCTTCCTCGACGATATGCACCCCACCGCTGCGCTCAACCAGGCCTACGCCGATCAGATCGCCGCGATGCTCTTCGCCAGCGGCTGGCCCGAGCGGCCCCTGCTGCCCGATCCGGCCCCGCCGCCCTTCAGCGAGCCCCTGGTCGACTCCTGGGTGGCCGCCGGGCACGAGTTGGGGCAGCTCAAGTAGGCCCCGCGTTCAGGGGAGGGTGGTCACCAGCGAGCGCAGCATGTCCATTCCCACTGGCTTGCGCAGCACCCGAAAGCGCCCCGAGCTCTCCACCCGGTTGCCCCGCGGCGTAAACGAAGCGCCGGTGCTGAAGACGAGGCGATCGATGGAGTCGGGGTGGTGGGCCTCCAGCCAGTCGAGCACGTCGGCGCCGTCTTTGCCGGGCATCATCAGGTCGCAGAGGATGAGGTCGAAGTCGCTGTCTTCGCGCAGCAAGGCGATCGCCTCTTCGCCGCCAGCGGCGGTGACCACGGTGGCCACGCGGTTCAAGACCCGCTGGTAGCTGCGCAGCAGCAGCGGCTCGTCGTCGATCACCAGCACCCGCCGGGCCTCACGCCCCCGCGGCCGGGGGAGGGAGGCGGCGAGGGGCGGGGTCGGCGGTGTAAGGGGGGCGATCACCGCCCGCAGGAGCGCCAGCTCGATGCCGATCACCTGCCCGTCGACCTGCAGCGGGCGGACCCGCGCCCCCGTCCGCTGGCAGAGCACCTGGATCATCCGGGCGTGGAAGGGCGCCTTGGGGCTGTTGGGGTCGAGGTGCCCCCAGGCCTGCTCGGCGCAGCCCTGAAGCGGCGCCGGGGCCTGCAGGGTGAAGCGCAGGCAGGGCCCGGCCGGCGGATCGGTGGCGACGATCTGGTAGTGGGAGGCGTCGGCCTGGCCGGTGGGCAAGTGCAGGAGCAGCGCGTGGGTGATGGCGCTCACCAGCTCTTCGACCGCGGTGGGGTAGCCGTCGACGACCGGGGCCCCCTCCACGCTGGTGGAGAAGCGGGCGAAGCGCCGGATCACGGCGCCCTCACGGCGCTGGTTGTCGGCCAGCACGTCGGCGAGGGCGGTGCTGTGCGGGCCGGGGGGCTCGGGCTCCAGCAGCAGCATCAGGTTGCGCTGCACGCTCCGAAACCAGATCCCCGCGGTGAGGCTGTCCTGGTTGAGGCTGCGCAGTTGGGCGCGCAGCGGCTCCTCATCGCCCTCGCCGGCGGGGCCCAGCACCGCGGCCGACTCTTCGAGGTTGGCCACCACCGTCGCCGCGACGTTGTTGAGCTCGTTGATCGCGGCCAGCAGCTCGGGGCGGCGCACGGCCTGGGCGGGGCTGTACCCCAGGTCGCCACCCGCCAGAAGGCCGGCCGGGCCTGGCGCGGAGGCGGGCCCAAGGCCGGACGGTGGAAACTGGGGGTGGGACATGCTCCCTCCGGAGTGTGGCTGCGAAGCCCGAATGGGACGCTTATTCGGCCTTAGGTTCGCGGACTAAAGTCACGCCCCATCATTCCGCGCTTTGTCCGTCGGCCTGCTGATCTGCGCCAGGGTTGTGTGATTGCAAAAAGGACGATTCAGGCGGATTGCCGCAATGAAGGATCGGTGAGGGGCTGACCGGTGATCGGCCGGCTCGCTGGCCTTCGCGTTGACGGAGCCCCCCGAAAGGCGGTAAGGCGCGCGCCCAAGGAGAGGATCTGATGCTGCGCCCCGAAAGCCTGGACTGGGTCGACATCCGCCGGCGCGCCGAGCAGGGCATCGGGCTGTCGGTTGACGAGGCACGCACCATCGGTGCGCTCACCGATGAGGCCGATCTGGCCGCGCTCTTCGACACCGCAGACGCGGTGCGTCAGGCCCACAAGGGCACGGCGATCAACACCTGCGGCATCAGCAACGCCAAGAGCGGCCGCTGCGCCGAGAAGTGCAACTTCTGCAGCCAGTCGGCGCACTTCAAGACCGAGGCCCCCCGCTACAGCACCAAAGAGGCCGCCGCCCTGGTCGAAGAGGCCAAGGCCGCCTTCGCAGGCGGGGTGCGGGAATTCAGCGTGGTGATGGCCGGCCGCGCCATCACCAACGAGCCCGACCTGCGCATCCTCGAAGAGGCCTTCCGGGGCATCCGCGCCGAGACGGGCATGCAGACCTGCGCCAGCCTCGGCCTGATGAAGAAGCCCGAGCTGGCCCGCCTCCAGGCCGCCGGCATGCAGTCGATGCACCACAACCTCGAGACCGCGCGCAGCTTTCATGCCCAGGTCGTGGAGACCCACACCTACGACGACGAGGTCGAGACCATCAAGGCCGCCAAGGAGCTGGGCATGTATGTCTGCTCGGGCGGCATCTTTGGCATGGGCGAGAGCTGGGATCAGCGCGTGGAGATGGCCGAAGACCTGCGCGCCCTCGATGTCGACAGCGTGCCGATCAACTTCTTGAACGCCCGGCCGGGCACCCCGCTGGAGGGCCGCCAGGAGCTGAGCGCGCTCGACTGCCTCAAGATCATCGCGCTCTACCGCCTGATGCTGCCCACCAAAGACCTCATCGTGTGCGGCGGCCGCGAGCTCAACCTGGGCGGTGAGCAGCGCAACATGTTTCGGGCCGGCGCCAACGGCCTGATGATGGGCAACCACCTCACCACGGCCGGGGCCGCGATGTCGGCCGATCAGGCGCTGATCGAGAGCCTGGGGCTCTTCATCCGGCCGCCGCCCCACCAGCCGCACCCGCCCAGCGTTCCCCCCGGCGTGCGGCGCGAAGGCACCGATCTGGGCGGCCTCGCCGGCAAGGCGGGGGCAGGCCCGGCGTGAACGCAGACCGCTACGCCCGCCTCACCGAGAGGGTGGCGGCGCAGAAGGCAGCGGGCACCGAGCGGAGGCTCGCGCCCCTGTCGATGATCACGGCGACCACCGCGGAGGTGGAGGGCCGCTACGTCGATGTCTTCTGCTCCAACGACTACCTGGGCCTCGCCCACCACCCCGATGTGCGCAAGGCCTGGCGCGGCGCGGGCGCCGGCTCGGCGCGCCTGATCGCCGGCGATCGGCCCAGCCACCACGCCCTCGAAGAGGTGCTCTCCGATCGCTATGGCCGGCCGGTCACCCTCTTCACCTCGGGCTACCACGCCAACTTAGCGCTCATGCAGGTGCTCCTCGAAGCGGGCGATGTCGCCGTCTCCGACGCCATGAACCACGCCTCGATCATCGACGGGCTGCGCCTGAGCAAGGCCACCCGGGTGATCGCCCCCCATGGCAGCGCCGAGGTGCCGGCCGGCGCCCGCCTGGTGGTCACCGAGGGGCTCTTCTCGATGGACGGCGACGTGGTCGACCTGCCTCGCCTGGGGCGCAGCGCTGCCGCCGCTGGCGCCTGGCTGTGCGTCGATGAGGCCCATGCGGTCGGCGTCCTCGGCCCCGGGGCCGCGGGGCCAGCTTTGGCGCCGGCGTGGTGCCCGACTTCGTGGTGGGCACCCTCGGCAAGGCCTTTGGCTCGATGGGGGCCTTCGTGGTGGGCCCACCCGCCCTGCGAACCTTGCTGATCAGCCAGGGCCGCAGCTTCATCTTCACCACCGCCCTGCCCGA
>JBEIQK010000022.1:0-21607 GCA_040376505.1 Alphaproteobacteria bacterium
TCGCTGGCGAGGCGGGTCTTGCCGACCCCGGGAGGGCCGACGAGGCAGAGGAGGCCCGGGCTGGCGCAGGCGAGGTGGAGGGATTGGAGCTCGGCCTCTCGCCCGAAGAACCGATCCATAGGCCGCGGAAGCCCAGGGATGGGTGCGTTCGCCGGGGGTCGGCCTTGCGCGGGGAGGGTGAGCGAATAGCCTTGCCCATAGGCCGAGCGCAGGATCTTTGGATCGCGTGGATCCACCTCGATTTTCTGGCGGAGGCGCGAGACGGCGTGGTCAACCGCCCGGGAGGCCACCCCCCGTTGATAGCCCCAAACGTGGACGAGCAGGTCTTCTCGGGGCACCTGCTCTCCTGGCCGGGCGGCGAGAAAGGCGAGCAGGTCGCGCTCCTGGGCGGTGAGACGCAGCTCATTTCCTTCGCGAAGCACGAGGCTACGGTCGAGGTCGATCTCACAAGCGGGCAGGACGAGGGTTCGCGGCACAGGAGACTCCAGCCTCCAGTCTGGGCTATTCGCTGGCGGGCGCCTTGGCGAGTTGTGCCTTGCCAAGGGGTGTTTGGGGGGCGCCGGGAGAGAGGCGAGAGGGCGCTGGATTTGCCGCCTTCCCGAAGTGCTCCCGGGCCGCTTCCGTCGTCGGCTGTAACCACGCCATCCGGTGGGCCGCCGCTGCCAAGGCCTGGGCGTTCCGCGGATGCGGAGCCACCACGGTGCGCAGGTCGTGCACGCTGCGCTGCTTGGAGGTCAATCCGTTCTGCACTGCGCGAGTCGCGGCGCAGAGTCCCGAGTGGGCGACTGAGATCATCCTCTGTACGCCGCCCAGCCCTCTGCCTGCGAGGCTCGGCAGGGAGGCCCTTCATTGCGGCGCCATCTCCCCAGGGGCCTCTGTCGCGTCTTTCGCCACCCGACACGGTACGGCCGCCCTTGCGGACCTTCCCATTCAGCGCATCGAGCCGGAGGGAGGGGTAGGGGCGTTCAGGTCCACCGTTCGCGTCGAGACGCCCAACACGTCGGGCTCCGCCACGACCTGCACGAATGCCGGCTCCCAGATGCGCCGGGGCTCCAGCGGGCGCGGGAAGGACGTCCTCGGGCGCACATGCGGCGACGCGAGCGGAATCGTCCCGATCCACGGTCCGCTCGCCATCGGCGGGGTTGCACAGGGCCGTGACCTCGATCTCCAGGAGCCCGGTCAGCGAGGCCTTCAGCGCCTTCTTGAACAGGTCCTTGGGCATCGGGAAACTCCTTCAGGGTTGCTCTGACAGACTCCCTTTGAGTCTCCCGGTGCCCCCTTCCACTCCCTCGGCAAGAGGTGAAGGGGGTACCGCTGGTTTGCTCGTCCACCAGGCTTTGGGACAATACCTTCGCGCGCCGGGGCCCAGACACGCTGCCCGAGGCGTGATGTTTGGTGTTCGCGACCCGCTCACGGATGACCTGGCGGAGCTCAGACCCCGGGCTGCGCTCCTCGTCGTCCACAGGGTGGACGGGAGGCTTCGCGCGAAGGTCGGCGAGGTCAAGCCAGACGACGAGACCGAAGCGCGTGCGGTCGGAGGCAATGGCGCGCTTCTACGGCGCGCTCGAAGGGCCAGCCGTGGAGCGCGGGCTGCGCGACGACCTGTCCACGGTGCCGGCCTGGGCCGGGGTGGTCCGAATGGCGCAGGGCTGGGTGCGCGAGGGTGACACGGCCTTCGAGGTCCGAAGGGTCGGCGCCCCCTGGGCGGCGATCGAGGCGCCCGCCTACTGCGCCGGGACTCCCCGTCGATCCTCACGGATAGGGGGGCGTCGAGCCTTCGGTGCGGCTGGCGCGGCGGGTCAGAACGGGGCCGCTCCCGGTCCGCTGTGCCCACCGGCCCGCCGCACCGCCACCGGCCTTGGCAGCCGCGCGACTGCCCGCTATTCTCGCGCCATGGCTGAACCCGCCCCCCGCTTCGCCACATGGCACGACCTCCGAGCCCTCCCCGAGGCCGTCCGCGCCGAGGTCCTGGGCGGCGCCATCGAGGTCTTACCCTCCCCATCCGTTGCCCACCAGATCATCGCCGGAAACCTGAGCTCCGATATCAGCTCCCGCTTCATGCGTGGGCGTGGAGGCCCGGGCGGCTGGTGGATCGTCGCCGACGTGGATGTCGAGCTCAGCACCCACGACGTGGTGCGCCCCGATCTCAGCGGCTGGCGGAAGGACCGTGTCCCCCAGCCTCCGAGGCGCCCTGTCCTGGAGCGGCCCGATTGGGTCTGCGAGGTGCTCTCACCGGGCAACGGTCGTCACGATCGTCTGATTAAGATGGAGCTCTATCGCCGCCGCGAGGTCCCCCATGTCTGGCTGGTGGACCCTGAGCTCCGACTTCTCGAAGCCTATCGCCTGGAGAGTGGCCTGTATCTACGCCTCGGCGCCTGGTCTGACGAGGCCGATGCCCGCGTCGAGCCTTTCGATGCCATCCCCCTCGATGTCGCTGACCTCTTCGCCTTCCTCGACACCCTCCCGCCTCCTCCCGTCCGATGATCGTTGGATGAGTCCGGGTGGCGGGCGGGCTCGCCTCGACGCCGCAGGGTCTGATCGCCTTCGCCCCGATACAGACTCGGCAGGTTCGCCCTCCTCCTCCCGTCGGCCAGGCTCTCCGCCCAGGAGCCCGGATCGCCCGTCGGGGAGCCGGCTGTACTGGGCAGCCGCCTACTCCGCGCCTTGCCGAGGCCGGCTGGCAGCGCGCCACCCGCTTCGTCCTCGCGGCCCTGGGTCTCTTCTCGATGGGCCGGAGGCTCTTGCTCCTCACTTGAGCAGTGGCCTCAGTTCACCGACAACGCCCACCGGGCCTGTGCAAGCTCACCATGCGAGGATCAGGGTCCCGCCGGGAAGGGTTCACGAAGCTGGCACTTCCAGAATTCCGGAGGGGGTTTGTTTCGAACGCCGAGGGGCGTAACGCCAGCACGCGGCGACCCACGACGCGTGAGGTGTTTGATGTCCCCCTTCGACTTGACTGACCCCAACTTGTTGACTATTTCAACACCATGGGTTCCCCAGGCTTGGCACGCGCTCCTTCGAGACCTCCACACCAAGGGGCGCCTCGTCGTGCAACACGAGCCTTGGACCCCGCGGTACGAGCGCGCCCGCCTCAAGCTTCGCGACCTCCTCGCAGGATTGCAGGTGTTGGGTTGGCAGCACGGCGAACAGGAGGGCGCCCTGGAACTGGCCCTGTGGGCCCTCGATCCGAATCACATACGGCGCGGTTGGTATGCCTGCGTCCGCGTGGTCTGGCGCGATGGGGCGCCCACCTATGCCCACCTGTACTGCTTTTACGATGGTCGCGATCAGAGCCCATCGGTGTTCACCCTGGCTACGGCACGGTCGTTGGCCCGCGATGGGCGCTTCCACGTACCCTGAGAGGAAACCATGTCTGACCTTCTGCTCACGCCCACCGGCCCCACACACCACGCCATCGCCGGCCGCTGGTGGGATGTCCCCTCGCTCCCGATCATACGCCTCCCCGATGGCAGCGAAACGCTTCGCGTCGAAGACATGGAACCCATCTACAAGGCGGTCGCGGTCGCACTTTGCGAAGAGCCCACTGTGCTCACCCCCGAAGCCCTGGAATTCCTGTGCGACTTTGCCGGTCTGCGCCACATTCGACTCGCCGAAATCGCCGGGGTGGATCGAAGCGCGGTCACCGTCTGGCTACGCCGCAACGGCCCCCCTCTGAGCAGGAGCCTTCATCTCAAGCGCTGGTTCCTTCTCCATCTCTTCCCGCAGTTCACAGCGGCCACCACGATTCCGCTGTCTGCGCTGGCGCTTGATGCCGACATCCTTCGTTGGATCAGCGCCGCCATCCGCGAGTCCATCCCCCTTCCACGCATTCGCCCCACACCCGCCCCCCTACCGGCTGCTGCATAACGCAAGGTTTCAGGCCTGTTGCTCCTCACCACCCGACGCAAGCTTCGGGTTTCACGCCACAAGCGCCTCGGCCTCGGCAGTGCGGCCCGCCTTCCTCAAGAGGCGCACCAACCGTCGCCCTGTCGCCGTGCGGGCGCAAGTGGGGGGGGTGGGATGAGCGCGGTTGGCTGGGGTCCACTTCGGGAGGCCACACGGCGGACACCGACGTGTGCCTGGGGTTGGCACCGGTCTTCAGCGCTGCGGAAGCCCCTGTCCGGGCTGAATCTGGCAAAAGGGCGGGGCTATCCTCTCCGGCCCCGGGTGATGGGCGTGTTATCATCCGGGTAGGCATCCCCACGCCTTTGGGGCGCACCCCTCCTGACCTCAACCGTAAAAGGACACCGGCGATGATTCGATTTGAGGGCCCCTGGGACTTCGACGGAGAGGTCTGGAAGACGCAGATCGGCGCTGGGCCCGCCGCCTACCGACTGCGCGCCTTCGACCTCAACACCGGGCTGCCGCGGGTGGTGGAGCGGGCCGGCGCTCGCGACGAAGAAGGCGTGCTCGACATCGGCACCACCGGCGGCGGCTATGGCCGTCTGCGTACCTTGCGGCAAGCGGCCCGCACGGGCAAGGGCTCGCACGCCGCTGGGCTGAAGTATTACTGGAACAATTTTCAGTCTGTCTTTCCCTTGTCCTGCCTGCGCATCGAGGTGGCCCACGTTCCGTCTGCTTCGTTGGCCGAGGCCGTGGAGCTCAGCCTGTTGGAGCGCTATTTATACAAATTTAAGGATCTTCCTCCCCTCAACAGTACGCGTGGCAACTACCGCAGCGTCGAGCAATGGCTGATCAGCCTCGGGCGGGAGCCGCGCAAGGACGGATGGATCGATCTGAGCGGACTTTTGCCTCCCTGAACAGGTGCGGGAATCTCCGAACCTGTGATAGGCTGGCCGCATGTCTGTCTCTGATGACTTTCTTCGCGATGGCTACGTGGTGATCGAGGGCGCCCTCTCCCCCGAGGACTGCCAGCGGCACCTCGCCTCCGCCTGGCGGCTCGCCGAGCGCTGCGCCGCTGAGGCTCCCCTGTCGTTGTTCAGCACCGACATCGACCACGCGCGGCTGGATGACTGGTTTCTGGACTCAGGCGACCAGATCCGCGCCTTCTTCGAAGAAGACGCGCTGGTGGGCGGAGCCTTGGATCGGCCGCCGGTCCGGGCGGTCAACAAGGTCGGGCACGCCCTTCACCGCGACTGCCCTGATCTTGGGCCCTTCTTCTGCGATCCGCGCTGGTCGGCGCTCTATCGGGAGCTTGGCCTGTCTCGCCCCCGCCGGGTGCAGAGCATGGTCATCTACAAACCCCCTGAGGTCGGGGGAGCGGTACGCTGGCACCAGGACGACACCTACCTCGTCGCGGATCCGGGCCCGGTGATCGGCTTGTGGTGGGCCTTTGAGGATGCCACGGCCCAGAATGGGGCCCTTCAGGTGGTTCCGGGCGGGCACCACGAGGCGCTGCGGCTGCGATTTCGACGCCAGGGTCGCCAGACCGTTCACGAGACCCTCGACCCTCGGCCCTTCGACACGGCGGGGGCGCGGGTCTTGGAGGTGCCGGCGGGCACGCTGGTGGCCTTCCACGGCCGCTTGCCGCATGCCAGCGCGCCCAATCGCTCGCCGCGCAGTCGCGTCGCGGCCACGCTCCACGCTGTGGATGCCGACGCGGTCTGGGCGGCTGACAATTGGATGCCTCGGCCGGCGGACTGAGCGCACCCTTCCTGGCGCGGCTCTGCTGGGACTCGGTCGGATTTCTCGGGCGTGGCGGGTTCGGGTCTTTGGAAGAGGATGGATTGGGTCCCCTTGGCGTCTGTCGCGAGGCTGCGCTGGTAGCGGCCAGCAGAGGGGGGCGATGGCGACCCCATCGGCTGCGGCGATGTCTTCGGGGTTCTCCTTGTTGGCACAAGCGCTGTCGTAGAGGAGGAGTCGGCATTCTGTTAACTCGCCGCTTGGCGATCGACTGGAGTGCGCTTTCGTCGGGGAGGGTGAAGGTCGCCTGGCTGCTGCCGCGTGTGATCAGATCGGAGTCTGAGGAGGAGGCAACCCGCTCGATGTATATCTCCATGTCGAGGACCAGCGTCCGACCTTGGTTGGCGAGCCTGACCCTACCGACACCGCCGTATTCGGTTCGGTTCTGATCCTCGGGATCGCAGGCATGGTCGTTGTCGCAGACAGGGGCCCCCAACGGGATCGGTAGGCTCCTCCTCAGCGCCGATCGACCTGATAGGGCAGCAGATCGACGTCGCCAGCGCCGTCGGCCGTGACCACCAGCAGGTAGAGGTAACCATAATCCCGGTCCGTCGGCGCCTCGGCGAGGAGCACCATGGCATCGGGGCTCGACTCGTCGGCACCCGCGGAGAGCACGCGCCCACCCACACCCTCGGCCTCCGCGTACCAACTCCGGTCGCCGAGGCCCGCCAGACTGTACAGCATGTCGATCCTTGCGCCGGCCTCCACGATCAACGGCCCGTCGGGGCGCAGGGGCGCCACGTCAATCGGATCGGCCGTCCAGGTGGACGGATCGCCGGGATCGGCCATCGGCAGCACCCACAGGCCCATCGCCGACTGGCCGGGCGGCAGGGTGGAGAGCAGATCCGCCGGTGCCCCCAACTCGCGCAAGGCGGCGGCCTCACCGGCCTCGACCTCGCCGATGATCGGGCAGGCGCCCACCTCACAGGCGAGGGCCCACACCTGGAGCCCGGCCGGCGCGGCGCCGCGGGCCTGGTCGTAGAGGGCGGCGGCGGGATCGTTCAGGCTCACCCGGGTCTGCAGGCCGGCGGGGGCCACCACCACCGGATCGGAGAGCAGGGGGGCCTCGTCGCTGCCGATGCAGGCGCCGCGCCCGTTGGCGAGGCAGGACCACACCAGCAGCTCCACCTCGATGCGGTCGGGGTTGGCCAGGGTGACCTCGGCCGAGACCGGCAGGCCGGGCACGTAGCGGGTGGGCTCGGTCAACACGGCGAAGACCATCAAGTCGACGAGCAGGCCCTCTTCGGCCTCGCCGCGGGTGCAGGCGGCGAGGAGGAGGGCGGCGGCGGCCCTCACCAGTCGCTCCGCAGGCCGAGGATCGGCAGCAGGGGCAGGCCATAGACAAAACTGGGCGCGTAGTCCGAGCTCCAGGTGGCCGCCTCGACGTTGGCGTGGTTGGTGGCGTTCATCAGCTCCAGGCTGCCGGTGAGGGTGCTGCGGCGCAAGGTCCAGGCTTTGTCCAGGCGAAGATCGACCGTATAGACCATCGGCAGGCGGTCCTGACCGGTGAAGACCGGAAAGTAGCGAAGCTGGTTGGTGACCCAGAAGCGCTGGCCCACCTCGGGGATCGGGTTTCCCGAGCCGCCGCGCAGGCGCAGGCCCAACACGCGGCTGCGGGCCAGCTCGCGGCGCACCAGCAGGGTGCCGACAAAGGGCTGATCGTAGGCGAAGAGGCTGGGCTCGCCTTGCCGATCGGTGCGGGTGGAGCGGGAGAGGGTGAGGCCCAGCCAGGCCCCGGTGAGCGTGCCCTCCCAACGGGCCAGGGCCTCGATCCCCGCGGTGGTGCCGCCGCCCTCGTCGGCGTAGAGCCCGCCGTCGGCGTCGAGGGCCGGGCCGGGGTCGAGGCGGAGGAGCAGGCGGTCCTCCTGGCCCACCAGCAGATGGCGGAGCTGGCTGCGGTAGGCGGCGAGGTCGAGCTCGGCCTGGGGGCCCAGGGGCTGCCGCAGGCCGGCCGAGACGGTGAGGGCCTGGGCCGAGGCCAGCTCGGGCTCGGCGCGGGGGCTGAGCAGGGCGCGGGCGGGCGGCGGCTGGCTGTACTGGCCCAGGCCGAGGCGCAGGGTCTGGCCACCGGGGAGCGGGCGCTCGGCGCGCAGGCGGGGGTCGAGGCTGCTGCGCGCGGCCCCCACGCCGCCGGTGGCGTGGTCGAGGCGCAGGCCGGGGTAGAGTGTGGCCTGTCCGACGGGGGCGGCCTGCTCGGCGTAGAGGGCGAGGCTCGGCAGGCGGCCGCGGGCCTCTTCCAGGCCCTGGCGAACGCCGAAGAAGTTGAGCACGCCGTCGCGCGTGTCGTAGCGAAGGTCGACCTGCTCCACCTGGGCCTGGGCGCCCACGAAGCCGGCGGTCTGCCGGTCGCCCCAGCCAAGCTCGCCGCGGGCCCCGAGGGTGGCGAGGGTCTCCTCGCCCTGATCGGCGCCGAAGAGGTTGAGGCGGCGCTGGGTGACCGAGGCGTAGGGGGTGAGCGTCAGGCGCCGATCGTCGGGCAGGGGCGCTTCGAGGCCGCCGAGCAGGAGCAGGCTGCGCTGGGAGAGCGCGCTGCCGCCGCTAAAGACTTTGGTGGTGGTGGTGACGACAATGTCGACGTTGGCGGCCTCGTCGGCGCCGTTGAGGGCCACGACATCGTCGATGTAGAGCAGGGTGAGGTGGCCCCGCCGGCCGCCCTCGCCGTCCAGGCGCAGGCGGGCCATCGCGTCGCCGTAGACCGGGAGCTGGCGCAGCAGGCCGCCCTCCTCGGGCGAGAGGGTCACCTGGGAGAGGACTACGTCGGCGTAGCTGCGCCGGGCGGCCAGATCGAAGGAGAGGCCGGCCTCGCCGACGGGGGCCTCCACCTGGGCGGCGCTCTGCAGCAGGTCGATCGACACCGAGCCGGCGGGCTGCGCGGGGCGGGCGTCGTCGAGGTGCAGCTCGACCACCCCGCCGATGTGGCCGCCGTGGCGGGCCGAGAAGGCGCCGGGCAGCAGGTCCACCGAGGAGAGGGCGTCGGGATGGACGACGGTGGCGAGGCCGCCGAAGTGGAAGGCGCTGGGGAGGGGCGCGCCGCCCAGGTAAAAGCCGCTGTCTTCGGGCCCGGTGCCGCGCACCAGCAAGGTCCCGAGCGAAAAGGGCGGCCGGGCCACGCCGGGGAGGGCTTGCAGGGCTCGAACGGGGTCGCCGGCGGTGCCGGGTTGGGTGCGCAGCTCCAGGGGGCTGAGCCGGCGGCGGGTGAGGGCCGGCTCGGCGCGATCGACCTCGGTGATGATGGTGGCGTCGCTGTCCTCGACGATCTCACCCTCTGAGAGCAGCCGCAGCTCGACGCGCAGGGCCACGCCCGCCTCCAGCGTGAGGGGGCTGCGGGCCGCTTCGAAGCCCGGCGCCTGGGCCCAGACCTCCACCGGCCCGGGCCCGAGGCCCGAGACCCCAAAAGCGCCGTCGTCGCCAACCTCGATGGATAGCGGCGCGGCCCCTTCGCGCAGGAGCACAAGTCGGAGACCGGGTGGGGCCAGGGCCCCCGAAGCCCGCACCCAGCCCTCCAGCGCGGCGGTCTCCGCGGCCGCGGTGGCGGGGGACGGCGCGGCGACGGGCGAGGCGTCCTGGGCCAGGAAGAGCCGCAGGGCCAGTTGGGAGAGCTGCCCCATGGGGCTCCTTCGAAGGGCAACCTTGCCACAAGGGAGCGCGCATCGGGGCGGGGCTTTCTCTGTGTTGCGGCGAGGCTGGTCGATCGCCACCGACAAGCTGGGTATAGGGCGGCGCGGAGGCTTGATGGACCCTGCAATCCTGCTGCGCGTCGACCCCACCCCTGACGGTGCCTGGGAGGTCTGGCTCAACATTCCGAGTCAGCGGCCCCTGCGTGCCCGGGTGGAGCCCAGCGCGCTGCGGGCGCTGCCGGCCCAACTGGCGGCCCTCCACGAGCCGCCGCCGGTGGCCACCCCCCTCCGTGGTCCGCGCGACGCGGCGCGGGTGCTGCTCGAAGAGTCCGTGGGGCGCACCCTCGCGCAGGTGTTTTCGGCGGGCCCGGGCTTTGGGGCCGAGCTGGCTCGGGTGAAGGCCCTGGCCCGCAAGCAGCCCTACCTGCTGGCGGTCGACAGCGACCAGGCTGCTGTGCGGGAGCTGCCCTGGGAGCTGCTCTGCGCGACCCCCACCGGCCAGCCCCTCGAGGTGTCGAACGAGGCGGTGGTCGTGCGCCTGGGCACCGCTGGCGCCCCGCCGCGCCCCCAGCCGGCCTGGGACCTAGCGGTGCGCACCTGGACCCCCGACCCCGAAGATCGCGTGGTGTCCACGCTCCTCGGCCGGGTCGATGAGGGTGTACGAAAGGCCGGCTGGCCTGCTCCGCGGCCTGTTGGCGAGGCCTGGCCCCACGAAGACGACGCCCTGGTGGTGATCCTGGTCGGGCCGGCCCACAAGATCGCCCCCGTGCTCGATCCCTCCACCGTGGCGGCGGCCTTGGAGGAGGAGGACGACACCCCGGCGCTCTACACCCTGCTGCGGCGGGCCGATCTGGTGGTGCTGCTGGCCTCCGATCAAGGCAAGACCCTGGCCATCCGCCCCGAAGAGTGGGCGGCGCGGGTGCTCAAGGCGGGCGCCCAGGCGGTGGTGGTGGCCTCGGGCCCCGTGCGGATGGAGGCCAGCGCCGCCTTCTGCGAGGGGCTCTTCGCCGGCTTCGCCGAGGCCGGCGCCCTGCCCGGCGCGGTGGCGGCGGCCCGCAAGTCCGTGCGCGCCTTCGCCCACCCGGCCCCCGACGGCCGCTGGAGCCGCTGGCAGCTCACGGTGGGGGCGGTCCACAAGGGGCCGGCCCTGGTCAAGCGCCCCCTGCTGCCGCCGGGCTGGCCCAAGCCCTCGGCCGAGGCGATGCCCCTCTTTCGGCAGCTCCGCAGCCTCTTCGACAAGCACGACCCCGGCTTTGTCGGCGTCGAGCACCTGCTGCTCGCCTGGGGCGAGGTCTCCCCGCGGCCGGCCACCGAGCGGCTGATCGGCCTGCTGCGCGGCAAGGCGCCGGCCGTGCGCTCCTCGCTGGCCTGGTACACCGAGCGCACCGAGGCCGAGGCGGGCTCGCGCTGGACCCTGCGGATGCTGCGCCTCTCGGGCTCCCTGGAGGCCGACTTCTCGCTCGACGCCCTGTGGAAGGTGCTGCTCTCCGAGGCCGGCTACCTGCTGCGTCAGGTGCTCGATCAGCCCCAGGGCGGCGTCACGACCGACACGATGGTCTCGGCCGGGTGGGCCCCGCCGGCCACCTCCGAGTTGGCGACGGGCTTGGAGATCCTGGGCGGCCCCGAAGACGGCCGCAAGCTCTACCCCAAGCCCGGCGACGTGATCGGTCGATACAATCCCTCGGCCCCCTGCGCCCAGCCGCTCTACGGCGACACCGCCGCCACCGATCCGGCCCTGTCGCGCGGCCATCTGCAGTGGGTCGAGAAGGGCTGGCTCGATCCCCTCAAGCCGGTGGCCGAGGCCCCGCGGGGCGGCCGCCTGCTGCTGCGCCTGGGCGAGGTGCGGCGCATCACGCCGGGCACCACGGTGATCGGCATCGCGCCGCGCAAGCCCGACGAAGACCTGCTGTAAGGTGGGGGCCCCGCCCCGCCTCGGGAGCCCGCCATGACCCTGCCCACCGCCTGCCCCCTCGACTGCCCGGACCGCTGCGCCATGGAGGCCACCGTGGCCGAGGGCCGGCTGCTCCGCCTGGAGGGCAGCCACCGCAGCCCCTGGACGGCGGGCTTCATTTGCCAGAAGGTGGCCGACTTCCCCACCCGCGTCCACGGCCCCCACCGCATCGGGCGGCCAGCCCGGCGGGTGGGCCCCAAGGGCCCCGGCGCTCGCTTTGAGCCGATCTCCTGGGACGAAGCCCTGGACGTGCTCACCGCAGAATTCCAGGCCCGCCTGAGCCGGCCCGCCGGGGGCGGCGCGATCCAGCCGGTCTGGTATGGCGGCAGCAACGGCCTGCTCACCGCCGGCGCCATGGACCAGCGCTTCTGGGACCGCATCGGCGCCCGGCGCCTCGATCGCACCCTCTGCGCCGCCAACAACGGCGCGGCGGCGGCGCGGGTCTGGCCGGGGATGCCGGCCGCCAGCCAGTCCGACGTCGACGCCGCCGAGGTGGTGGTGGTCTGGGGCATGAACCCCAAGGCCAGTGGAATTCACCTGCTCCCGGCGCTGCAGCGTCTCCACAAGCGCGGCGGCTCGCTCATCGTCGTCGATCCGCGACAGACCAGCATCTGTGCCGGCGCCTTGCACATCCCCCTGCTGCCGGGCACCGACCACGCCCTGGCCAAGGCCCTGCTGCACATCGCCCTGCGCGATGGCCATGTCGACTGGGGCTGGCTCCGGGCCGAGGTCGACGGCGCCGATGAGGTGGCGGCCCGCATGCAGGCCTGGACGCCGGCCCGCGCCGCCGCTGAATGTGGCGTCGACGTCGGTCGGATCGAGGAGATGGCGCGGATCTACGCCGCCGGGGCGCCCTCGCTGCTCCGCTGCGGCTGGGGGGCCGAGCGCAACCGCCGCGCCACCACCGGCTACGAGGCCATCCTGATGCTGCCGGCCTTCTACCAGCAGGTGGGTCGCCGGGGGGCCGGCTACGCCCTCTCCAGCTCGGGGGGCTATGGCATGACGCGCAGCCAGTGGAACACGGTGCCCAATCCGGCGCCCAACCCCTGGCCCGTCACAAACCTCAGCCAGCTCGCACAGACCCTCGACGAGAGCCGCGATCCAGTCATCGACCTGGTCTTTGTGTACAATTGCAATCCGGTCGCCACCGTGCCCGATCAGCGCCGCCTCGTCGCGGCCCTCCGCGCCCCGGGCCGCTTTGTCGTCGTGCACGAGCAGGTCTGGACCGACTCCTGCGACGAGGCCGATCTGGTGCTGCCGGCCACCACCTTCGCCGAGCACCACGAGCTGTCGCGCTCGTACGGCGGCTACGACCTGCACTGGGCGCCGCCGGTGATCCCGCCGGTGGGCGAGGCGCGCAGCAACCACGCCCTCTTTCAGGGCCTGGCGGACCGGCTCGGCTTTGGCGACGAGCCGGCCTTTGAGCCCGATGCGGTGGCCCTGGCCGCCCAGATCGTCACCGGTTCGCTCGGGGCCGAGGCCTGGGCGCGGCTCCAGCGGGATCAGGTGCTGCTGCCCGAGGCCCCGGTGCAGTGGGTCGACCGGCGCCCCACCCGCCGCCCCGACTGGACGGGCCTCGCCGCTGAGGTGGACAGTCCTGCCCGCGACGCTGCCCTGCCCCTGGTGCTCCTCTCGCCGGCCAGCCCCCGGGCCATCACCTCAACCGGCTTCGAGAGCGTCGAGGCCGACAGCATCTTCCTCGACATCCACCCCGAAGACGCCGGCGAGCGCGGCCTCGCCGATGGCGACTGGCTGCGCGTGTTTAATTCCCTGGGCGAGGTGGTGGTGCGGGCTCACCTCGATCCGGCGCTGCGGCGGGGGGTGGTGAGCCTGCCCAAGGGTCTGTGGCGAAAACACACCCGGAATGGCTGGACCGCCACCGCCCTGGCCCCGCCCGAGGTCGACCCGATCGGCCAGGGGGCCTGCTACAACGACGCCCGCGTCGAGGTCTCCCGCTGGGTCGAGGGGGTTGCGCAGGCCTGAGGCCGATGGGGGCCCGCCGCGAGGCGGGGGGCCTGGATCAGCCGCCGTAGGGGGTCACGGTGAAGACCCGCTCCACGCTCACGCCCCAGACCGGGTCGGTGAGCGTGACGGTGAGCTCGCCCGGCTCGATGAAGACGATGGTGTAGGGCTCGGTGCCGCCGTAGACGTTCTGCTCGTAGACCTCGAAGGTGTCGTAGTCGAGCACGGCGAGGCCTTCGGGCTCCATCGTCAGCTCGGGGCGGATGTCGCCGACGAGGCGCTCGCCGTCGCGGCGCGGGAAGGGCAGCAAGGCCGCCGAGCCGCCCTCCTCCACCGTAAAGGTGCGGCCGTCGCGGCCCTCCATGTCTTCGTCGAGGGCGCCGCGGGTGTAGGTGAGGGCGCCGAGGGCGTCGGGCTCGCGGAAGGTCAGCGGCAGGTAGTCGAAGATCTCGCCGTCCAGCATGCTCTGCAGATCGCCGTCGACGTCGCCGTCGGCGGTGATGGTGAGGTTGGGGATGGAGTCGTCCGTCTCATCGGTGGCGACGTCGGCGGTGGGCTCGCTGAAGCGGTGCCGGATGTCTTCGGCGGCCTTGCCGGCCTTGCGGTCGCCGGCGTCGGTGAGGCCGGTCTCAATCGTCAGGGGGTGACCGGCGACCAGGGTGGAGCCAGCCAGGGTGACCTCGGTGGTGATGTAGTCGGTGTGCAGGGCGTACGACACCCGACCCAACTCGCCAACCGAGGCATTCATGTCACCACAAGCGACGAGACCCATCACAGACAAAGCAAGGAACGCGCGCATCCGACCTCCAGGGGGTTCGTCAGAGGGGATGCAATCCTTGTGCCAGCAGATTGGGCTTCTTCTCTGATCTGCGCCGGGCCGCCTCCTTCATCGGTGGCGGCCTGCGCGCCCTCTGGCGCCGAGGCCCTTTTTCGCGACATCGCTGTCGCGGTCAGCGGCTGGGGCCACCCTTCAGGTAGGCGGACTTGGCCTGGTAGTTGGGATCCGGGGCGTAGGTGAAGATCAGCGTGCCGTTCTTGATGGACTCGATCACCTTGCCGGCGACCTTGGGATCGAGGGCCGGGCAGCCCTGGGAGCGGCCGAGGCGGCTGACCCCGCCGGCCTTGTTGGCGGCGATGGCGGCCGGGGTGGCGTAGTCGGCCTGGTGCATCACCACGGCGCGGTTGCGCATCTGATCGTTGAAGCCCTTCTCCAGCCCGTCGATGCGCAGGGCGGCGCCGCCGAACTTGGCCGACTGGTAGGTCTCGGCGGTGCGGGAGAGGCCGAGGCTCGACTGGTTGCTGCCCTCCTTGTTGGAGAAGTCGGTGGCCATGCGGCCGCCAGACTTGCTTCCATGGGTGACCAGCTCCTGGAAGAGCAGCTTGCCCTCGGCCAGATCGATGACGTACATGCGCTTCTGGTCGGAGGGCTGCGAGAAGTCGATGACCGTGAAGATGGTCTTGCGGGTCTGCTTGGCGGCCCAGGCGGTGCGGAAGGCGGTGAGCGCGAGGCCGAAGACCTCGGCGGAGAGGCCCTGCTTGACGAAGGAGCCGGCCGAGACCTGGATTTGGGGGGCCTCGCCCTCGGCTTCGGCGACCTTGCCGCTCTCGGTGCCGGTCTGGGTGGCGGCCTCAACGGCGAGCTCGGCGTCCTGCTTCTTCTGCACGGCCTCGGCGGCGGCGGCGTTGCCGGCCCCGGTGGGCTTGCGGGCCGGGGTTTGGGCCACCACAGGGACGGCGGCGCGCTGCGGGCTCTGGATCTGCTGCTCGGGCATGGGCGACTCCCTGGGAACAGCCTACCACCGGCGTTTGCGCCCGTTGGTGTCGCTTCGGTGTCAGCCGCCCTTGGGGGCCGGCGCGGGCTCGGGGACCTTGACGGGTTGGGGCTCCAGGGGCTTGGGTGCCTCGGGGACCTTGACGGGCTGTGGCTCCAAGGGCTTGGGTGCCTCGGGGACCTTGACGGGCTGTGGCTCCAAGGGCTTGGGCGCCTCGGGGACCTTGACGGGCTGCGGCTCCAAGGGCTTAGGGGCCTCGGGCGGCGGGGGCGGCGCCAGGAAGGCCTGCAGGGCGCGCAAGGTGGCCGCGGGGGCGGTGATCTGCGGCCAGTGGCCCACCTCGGGCAGGGGCACCACGGTGGCCGCGGGGAAGGCGGCGCGCCAGCGGGCCATGTCGTTCACCGAGAAGGTGGGATCGGCCTCGCCCCAAACCACCAGCATGGGCTTGTCGCTGAGCTTGTCGCGCTGGCCCCACAGGCCGTCGTACCAGGCGCTGCTGCCGACCAGCCCCAGGCCCATCTGGTAGAGCCCTTCGCGGCTCTCGGGGGTGGGGAAGGGCCCCAAGGCAGCGGCCGCCTCGGCCTCCGACAGCTCGCCCTTGAGGGCCCAGGGCATCAGCCGGCGCGGCGAGAGGTTGCGGTCTTTGTAGAGCAGCGGGCCGAGGGGCCCGCGCAGGAGCTTGTCGGCCTTCTGGGCCTGGCTGTTGTCGGAGAGGCTCCACATCCAGGAGTTGATCACCACCACGCGCTTCACCCGCTCGGGGTGGGCCAGGGCGTAGGAGAGGCCGATCGGGCCGCCAAAGTCGTGGACCACCAGCGTGATGTCGCGCAGGTCGAGGCGGGTGAGCAGGGCGTCGAGGTTGCGGGCGTGGTCTTCGGGCTTGTAGCCCCAGGCGGCCGGCTTCTCGGAGAGGCCAAAGCCGATGTGGTCCATCGCGATGCAGCGGTGGTCGGCCCGGAGCGCGCTGACCAGGCCGCGCCACTCGTAGCTCCACGAGGGGGTGCCGTGCACAAAGACCACCGGCTCGCCCTTGCCCTCGTCGATGTAGTGCATCTGGCCGCCGTCGACGGCCAGGAAGCGCGACTCGAAGGGGTAGTCCTTGAGGCCCACCCAGTCGACCTGGGTGGAGGGGGTGCCGGCCGGGATCGGCGCGCCGTGCCGCACCACACAGCCGAGAAGGAGCAGGGTCAACAGGGACAGGCGCATCGAACCTCCGGGGGCTCCAAGGTAGAGGGGCGGTCGCCCCTTGTCCAGCACGCTAACGGGGGCCGTGCGCGCTGCTCTGCCCCTGCTGTTGCTGGTGATCTTGGCCGGCCTGCGCCTCGGTTATGCCGCTGGCATCGAGCTCGCCGAGGATGAGGCCTACTATTGGGTGTGGAGCCAGCGCCTCGCGGCGGGCTACTACGACCACCCGCCGGCCATCGCCTGGATCATCCGGGCCGGGGTGACGCTGCTGGGCGACACCGAGGCCGGCGTGCGCCTGGGGGCGGTGCTGCTCAGCACGCTCTCGGCGGCGCTGGTGGCCGACCTCGTGCCCGAGCGGCGGGGGCTCACCCTGGCCCTGGCGATGAGCCTGCCGCTCTTCGCCCTGGGCGGCCTGCTGGCTTCGCCCGACGCCCCCCTCTGCGCGGCCTGGGCCCTGGGTCTTTGGGCGGCGACCCGTGAGAATTGGCTGTTGGTGGGTCTCGCCGCTGGGCTCGCCATGATGAGCAAGTACACCGGGGCCCTGCTGCTGCCGCTGCTGGTCTTCGCCGACCCGGGAGCCCTGCGGCGGCGGGGGCCCTACCTCGCGGCGTTGGTGGCGCTGGCCATCCTGTTGCCGAACCTCGTCTGGAACGCGCAGCAGGACTGGGTCTCCTACCGCTTTCAGTTGAACCACATCGCCGAGCGCCGCGACGCGCTGGGCCTCTTCTTCGCCCAGGCAGGCCTGTGGGGGCCGCTGTCGTGGCTGGGGATGTTGGGGGCCTGGGCCCGGCGGCCGACGGAGCGGGCCGATCGCCTCGCCTGGTGGAGCAGCCTGCCGGTGCTGGCGATCGCCACCGCGAGCGGCGGCGAGGCCAACTGGGCAGCCCCGGCGGCGATCGGCGGGCTGGTGCTCTTCGCGCGGGCGGGCGGGCGGCTCCAGCGCCTGCTGCCGGTGGCCCTGGGCGTAAACCTCGTGCTGGGCGGCTGCGTGATGCTGCACCTGTACCGGCCCCTCCTCGACCTGCCGGTGGACCCCCGCGACGCGGTCAGCGGCGGGCGCACCTTGGGGGAGTCGCTGCGCGCCTGGGGCGAGCCGGTGGTGACGACGGCCCGCTACCAAGAGGCGGCCCTCATCCACTTCTACGGCGGGGTGGCGGCGCGCACCTTGCCCCAGACCGGGCGCCTCGATCAGTACGACCTGTGGGACACCTCGCTGCCCGATCGCGGGCTCTTTGTACGGCCCTGGCGGGCCGGCACCACCGTGGCCACCGACCTTCTGGGCTACGAGCGCGGCGGCGATCATGTGGTGCGGGCCTACATCAACAGCACCCACCCCCTGATCCCCCGCGAGGTCGGCCGCTGGCAGGTCTACGAGGTTCACCGGCCGGCCGCCGCCGAAGAGGCCGAGCCGGAGGGGTTAGGGGGAGGCCCGCCGCCGGAGGCCCCATGAACGAACGCCGAAGCACCCTCGCCCAAGAGGCCGACGCCATCGTCATCGGCGCCGGGCCCAATGGTCTTGTGGCGGCCATCGCCCTGGCCCAGGCGGGGATGGCGGTGCAGGTGCTGGAGGCCCAGGATCGGCCGGGCGGGGCCGTGTGGACCCACCAGCCGGCCGCCCCGGGCTTTCACCACGATCTGGGCGCCAGCTTCTTTCCCTTTGGCCGCAAGAGCCCGGCCTTCGTGTCGCTGCAGCTGGAGACCGAAGGCCTGCGCTGGTGTGAGGCGCCGATCGACAGCCTGCATCCGGCCCCCGACGGCAGCTTTGCGGCCCTCACCCGCGATCCGGCCCGCCGGGCCCGCCTGCTGGGCAACAACGCCGACGGCCACGCCTGGGCCCGCCTCATCGACTGGCATGCCCGCCACGAGCCTGCGCTGATCGACCTCTTCCTCGGATCGCTGGGCTCCCTCCGCCCGCTGTGGCGCCTGGGGCCGGCCGCCCTGTTTCGCCTCGCCAGCACCCTGGCCCGCTCGGGCCGCTCGCTCTCCGAGCAGCTCTTCATCAGCGAGCCGGCCCGCCGGGTGCTCCCCGGGCTGGCGCTCCACGTCGATGCTGGCCCCGACGACACCTTTGGCGCGGGCATCGGCTACATGCTGGGCGTCTTCTGTGGCACCGGGGGCTTTCCCTTTCCGGCCGGCGGGGCCGGCGCCCTCACCGAGGCCCTGCTGGCCCGGCTTCATCGCCTGGGCGGTGCGGTGGCCACGGGGCAGCGGGTGGAGCAGATCCGCGTGGAGGGCGGCCGGGCCGTCGCGGTTCGCACGTCCACCGGAGAACAGCTTGGCGCGCGGCACGCCATCGTCGCCAACACCGGCGCCCCTGCCCTGCTCTTGCGCCTCCTCGACGCCCAACATGTGTCGCCGCGCGTGCTCTCGGCGATGCGGCGCTTCCCCTACGGTTGGGGCACCTTCAAGGTCGACTGGGCCCTGTCGGGGCCCACGCCCTGGTCGGTGGCGGAGGGCTACGAATCGGCGGTGGTTCACGCCGGCGACTCGATGGAGGACCTCGCCCGCTTCACCCGACAGGTGCGGGCCGGCGATCTGCCCGATCGGCCCTACCTCGTCATCGGTCAGCACAGCGTGGGCGACCCGAGCCGGGCGCCCGCGGGGGCCCACACCCTGCAGGCCTACACGCGGGTGCCCACGGCGCCGCCGGGGGGCTGGGCGCGCTCGGCGGAGCTGCTGGCCGACCGGATGGAGGCCCGCATCGAGGAGCTGGCGCCGGGCTTTCGGTCGCGCATCCTCGCCCGGCACATCACCACCCCCGAGGGGCTGGCGGCCCTCGATGAGAACCTCGTGGGGGGCGATCTCGGCGGCGGGTCCAACGCCTGGCACCGGCAGCTCATCTTTCGGCCGGTCTTTCCGCACTTCCGCTACCGGATGCCGGTCGGCGGACTGTATCTGTGCAGCAGCTACGCTCATCCCGGGGCCGGCGTACACGGGATGGGGGGCTGGAACGCCGCTGCCGCCGTGCTCGCCGACGCGGGGTAGGTCGAGACAAAGGTACAGATCAGGCTGTTCGGAGGCAGAGCGGGGCGCTATGGTGGCCGTGCGCAGTCCCGCGCGAGCCCCCTGGAGAACTGATGAAAAAGAAGCCCTTCTTCGCCCGCTTCCTTGAGACCGAGTCCGCCGCTGAGCTGCCGGTCAACACCGAGGCCAAGGCCGGCGCCACCGCCAAGCACCCCTCCGACAAGGACGAGTCCTTGACGATGAAGTACCCCTCCGATGGCGACGATAGCTACGAGATCTTCTGAGGCATCGTTAGGCGGGCCCTCTCCGTGGAGACCGTCTGGCCGCGATCCTCACGCCCCAGACGGTCGGCAGCGGCGCTCCGGGCCCCGCAGTCTGGGCCCGCGGGTTAGCGCGCTGGGCATGCTGCTCTTCCTCACGCTGCTCTTCGCCTGCCCGAAAGGCGGCCCGCCCCGCCAGAACCTCCAGGTCGCCACCTTTGAGGCGGCCTGGCAGCGGGTGAACGAGACCTACCCCTACGCCGACTTCAAGGGCCTCGACTGGCAGGCCGTTCACGACGAGCTGCTGCCGCGCGCCCGCAACGCCGATGACGCCGAGGCCCTGCGCCCGGTGCTCGCCGACATGCTCGGCCGCCTGAAGGAGTCGCACTTTCAGGTGGTGCCCGGCCACGCCGCCCCGTCGAGCGGCCCGCCCTTGCCCCCCGAAGAAGAAGGCAGCGGCTGTGTCGGCGTCGAGGTCGCCCTGGTGGAGGGGGCCCTGCGCACGAGCCGGCTGCCGGCCAATGGCTCCGGGCTCGGCCTCGGCTGGGAGCTGCGCGGCGTCAACGGCCAGGACCTGGTGGCCCCGGTGGCCGAGATGGTGGCCGGGCCGGCCGCCCGGATGGCCCCGCTGCACGCCGCCAACCTCGCCCAGGAGGCGCTGTGCGGCGCGCCGGGCTCGGTGGCCCGGCTCTCCCTGCGCACGCCGGCCGGCCAGACCGAGGAGGTGTCGCTCACCCGGGCGGCCCCCACCGGCGACAGCGGCGCCATGGGCCTGCTGGGCGGATTTACCGTTCACTACGAAGACGCGCTGCTGGCCAACAACACCGTGGGCTACCTGCGCTTCAACCTCTTCATGTTGCCGGTGCCGGCCCGCTTCGAGGCCAGCCTCGCCCGCTTCCGCGAGGCCGGCGCCACCGGCCTCATCGTCGATCTGCGCGGCAACCCGGGCGGGCTCGCCGGAATGGCCTCGGGGCTCTCGGGCTTCCTCCTCCCCGAGAAGGGCCACAGCCTCGGCGTGATGGTCACCCGCGAGGCCCAACTCGATCTGAACATCTTCCCCCGGCCAGCCGGCCAGCAGTGGAAGGGCCGGGTCGCCCTCCTCGTCGACGGCGGGAGCGCCTCCACCTCGGAGATCTTCGCCGCCGGTCTCCGCGAGCTCGGCCGGGCGCGGGTCTTCGGCGAGCGCACCGCGGGAGCGGCGCTGCCCAGCACCTTTGAGCGGCTGCCGAATGGAGACCGCATCCAGCTCGCGATGGCCGATCTGACCACGCCCAAAGGCTACCGGATCGAAGGCCAGGGCGTGGTGCCCGACACGGCCGCTCCCCACACCGCCGCCTCCCTCGCCGCTGGTCAAGACGCCGCGCTCGTCGCTGCCCTGGCCTGGCTCCAAAGCCCGGAGACCCCCTGATGCGCCCCCTCCTGCTCCTGCTCCTCCTGGGCTGCGGCCCCAAGCGCGCCCCGAAATCCCAGGGCCCGTTGCCCACCGCCGACGCCCTCTTCGCCCGAAACCTCGAGGCCATCGGCGGGCCGGCCGCCTTGAAGCGGGCCAACTACGTGGCCTATGGCACCTTGTCGATGCCCAAGCAGGGGCTCTCCGGCACCATCGAGGTGCGGGTGGTCTGCCCCGATCAGAACCTCACCCTCTCCACGGTGCCGGGCATCGGCGCAATGCAGACGGGTGTGTTGGGGAGCGTGGGCTGGGCCACCGATCAGCTGATGGGGCCGCGGCTGATGGGCGACAAGCAGGCGACACAGACCCGGCGCAGCACCCACTGCGAAGTGCCGGCTCGCTGGGCCGAGGACTACCCCCAGCGCGAGACCAAGGCCGCCGAGAAGTTCGACGACAAGGACACCTTCCGCGTGGAGGCCGTCGGCACCGAGGGGCTGGAGCACGTCTTCTGGTTCGACGCCGCCACCGGCCACATCGTGGCGCAGCGCGACCAGATGGCCTCGGAGATGGGCACCATGCCGGTCACCAGCACCTTCGAGGACTTCCGCGCCATCGGCGGCCTCGTGCAGCCGATGCGGGTGACCCAGAAGATGGGGCCGATCTCGATGGTCATCCAGCTTGATCGGGTGGAGACCGATCTGGCCACACCCCCCGATTTGCAGCCGCCCCCCGAGGTCCTCTCCTTGCTGCCCGCCGCCCCGGGGGCCACCCCATGAGCGAGAGCGCCCCGCCCGTCGGATCGGTCAGCCTGCGCTGCGAAGGCGGGGTGGCCCAGATCACCCTCTCCCGCCACCGCCGCCACA
>JBEIQK010000741.1:0-3275 GCA_040376505.1 Alphaproteobacteria bacterium
CGACGGCGCCCCCGAGCTGGCCATCGGCTCGGAGATGCACGACAGCTTCTACAACCAGGACGGCATCGTCTACTTCATCCCCGGCTTCGGGATGTAGGCACCCCTGTCCCTCGTCGGCGCACAGCCCATCCTCCCGTGGTGTCCCTGTAGAGGTTGTCGACGGCGGTGCCCCCGCCCGGCCAGGCCCCCAAGCCCTTGTTGGGAACCCAGCGCCTCCTGCCTGTTCCAGCGACCCGCCGGGCTGAACCGGTCGGTTGGAACCACGCCGGAGCTTGACCATGACCGCCTCGAACCTCTCCATTGTCACCCTCGCCGCCCTCCTCCTCGCTTGTGACGACAGCGCCCCCACCGCCGCCGCCCCCCAGGCCGACGACACCGCCAGCGCCGCCCTCTCCGCTGAGCCCGTCATCACCATCGAGAGCGACGACCCCACGCAGCTCCGCGCCGAGCTCGGCGAGCTGGCCCAGCCGATGGACGACGCGCTGCAAAGCCTCTCCCGCCTCCACCGCCTCGACCTCGCCCAGGGCCTGCGCCCCTTCCGCGCCGACGTCGATGAGCTCGGCATGACCCACATCCGCGTGCAGCAGGAGATGAACGGCGTGCCCGTCTGGGGCGGCGAGGCCATCCTGCACATCGACGTGGACGGTCGCATGGGTCAGCACACCGACAAGCTCATCCATGAGCCCACCCTCGACACCACCCCGGTCCTCTCCGCCGACGAGGGCATCGAGCTCGCCGCCGCCGACTACGCCGCCGCCGAGCTGGACGAAGAGAGCGGCGAGCCCACCCTCTACGTCATGCGCCATGAGGGCACCGACCACCTCGTCTACGAAGTCAAGCTGGTCGAGCGCGACGCCGACGGCAACCCCACCGCGATGCCCGTGGTCTTCGTCGACGCCCACGACGGCGCCGTGCTCTGGAGCTATGACAACCTCAAGTCGGGCTATGGCAACACCCACTACAATGGCTATGTCTATGTGCCCACCACCGCCAACAGCTCCTGGGGCTACGCCTGGTACTCTCTGTCCACCAGCCGCCTGCTCGGCAACTCGGCGGGAGGCGGCACCACCGCCGGCTCCACCGTGGTGAACTACTTCACCGACGCCTTCACCACCCAGACCAGCCCCGTCAGCGCCTACTGGGCCGCCAACAAGACCCTCGACTACCTCTCCGCCTACCACGGCTACGCCGGCGTGGACGGTCGCGGCACCCAGGTGACCGTCATCGCCGACTACGGCACCAACTACGACAACGCCCACGGCGGCGGCACCACCGTCATGTTCGGCAATGGCAGCGGCGGCACCTTCGGCAGCCTCACCAGCGCCGACATCGTCGCCCACGAGCTCGGCCACTGCATGACCGACGCCAACGCCCGCCTCGTCTACAGCGGCGAGTCGGGGGGACTGAACGAGAGCTTCTCCGACGTGATGGGCGCCCTGGTCGACCGCTACATCGACGGCAGCGTGAACAGTGACACCTGGAAGATTGGCGAGGACGCCTTCACCCCCGGCACCAGCGGCGACGCCCTCCGCTACATGGCCAGCCCCGCCTCGGACGGCGGCAGCCTCGACTTCTACACCACCAGCGCCGGCAGCGTCGACGTCCACTACAGCTCGGGCATCCCCAACCTCGCCTTCAAGCTCCTGGCCACCGGCGGCAGCCACCCCCGCCTCGGCGGCAGCTACGTGAACGGTCTCGGCATCGACGCCGCCGCCTGGATCTGGATGCGCGCCCACCGCTACTACATGACCTCCACCAGCACCTTCTCGGATGCCCGCAACGCCACCATGCTGGCCAGCGCCGACGGCTACGGCGCCAGCACCTGGATCACCGCCTCGGTCGACGCCGCCTGGGACAATGTCGGCGTGTACGGTGACCTCGCCCAGACCGGCTACCTCTCCGGGGCCGGCGCCGGCGCCAACCTGCCCAATGGCAGCTACTACTACTCCGCCAGCAACGGCAACCACTCCGGAAAGCTGCAGCCCAACACCGCCGGCGTCAACTTCGCCCTCTATCTGTACAAGTGGAACGGCTCGGCCTGGGCCTATGTCGCCGGCTCGGCCACCGGCTCGGGCAACCAGTCGGTCACCTACGCCGGCACCCCCGGCTACTACATCTGGATGGCCTACTCGCACAGCGGCGCCGGCAACTTCACGGCGATGCTCGCCCACCCGTAGACAGCGGACACCGGCGGCGCGCCTGGATAAGCCGCCGCCATGCCCCTCCCTGGCAACCCCACCCCGCCGGCCCCCGATCCCGACGCCACCGTCGCGGAGTGGGGGCCGGCTTCGTTCGGCGCAGGGGCCGACAAGACCGATCGCTACACGCTCCTCACCGTGCTCGGCACTGGCGGCATGGGTGAGGTCTGGCGGGCCCGCGACCACCACCTGCGCCGCACCGTGGCGATGAAGCGCCTGCACGCCCACCGCAACCTCCAAGATGCCGCCGTGGCCCGCTTTCGTGAGGAGGCCGAGCTGGTGGCCCAGCTCAACCACCCCGGCGTGGTGCCCGTCTACGAGTTGGGCCAGGATCGCGACGGCCGCTGGTACTTCACCATGCCGGAGATCGAGGGTCAGACCCTCAAGGCCGCCTTGCAGACCCACCACCAGCGCCCCGGCGAGCGCGGCCTGCGCGGGCTCATCGACCCCTTCCTGCGCGTCTGCGAGGCCGTCGCCTACGCCCACGACCGTGGCCTCGTGCACCGCGATCTGAAGCCCGACAACATCATGCTGGGGCGCTTCGGGCGGGTGCTGGTCCTCGACTGGGGCATCGCCCGGGTGATCGGCAGCAGCAGCCCGCTGGAGTCCAGTCGACAGGAGGCCGGACTGTTTACGATGGCCGGCGCCATCAGCGGCACCCCGGCCTACATGGCCCCCGAGCAGGCCTGGGGGGAGCCCGATCTGGGGCCCGCCGTCGACGTCTACGCGCTGGGCGCCACGCTGTACGAGCTGCTCAGCGGCAGGCCGCCCTATGTCGGCGAGCGCGCCCTCCAGGTGTTGGAGGCCGTCCGCCGCGGCCCGCCACCCCCCTTGCCCGAAGGCAGCGCCCCCGCCGAGCTCCGGGAGCTCTGCGCCGCGGCGATGGCCCGCAATCCCGCCCAGCGCCCCGCCGAGGCCGGCCTCCTGGTGCGCGCCGTGGTGGCCTTCCTCGACGGCGCCCGCCGCCAGGAGCGGGCCCTCGCCCTGGTCGCCGAGGCCGACACCCTCGCCGGTCGACAGACCGAGCCCGGGGCCCGCGCCGCCCGCCTGCGGGCCGAGGCCACCGCCCGCCTCGCC
>JBEIQK010000067.1:0-14614 GCA_040376505.1 Alphaproteobacteria bacterium
CAGCCGGCCGAGGGGCAGGCCGAGCAATTCGCCGCCGAGGCGGGCCGACTGGGCGAGCCAGCCGAGGAGGTCGATGGGGCGCTGATCGGCGGGGCGGGCGCCCCAGAAGGCGGCCTGCAACTCGGCGAAGAGGTTGTGGCCGAGGCCATCGGTGCCGATGGCGACGCGCGCCCCGCGCAGCTCGGCGAGGGAGGCGGTGTCTTTGCGGGGGTGGACCGTGGTCCAGGCGCCTTGCTGCCTGGCGGTGCGCAGGGCCTTGCGGTCGAGCCAGGCGCCGTGGGCGAGCAGGGTGCCGGGGCGCAAGAGGCCGTGGCGGCCGAGATCACCGAGGAGATTGGGGGGGAGGGCGTCGTCGACGAAGCGGCCCTCGGCGACGTGGACGTGTACGCCCACGCCGGCCTCGCGGGCGAGGTGGGCCACCTGCGACAAGGTGCGGGCGCTGGGGGGCTGGGTGGCGTCGAGGCCGATCATCAGGGCCCGGCGGGGGTTGTGGGCGGCCGAGAGCAGCACCTCATGGGCCTTGAGCCCGGCGCGGACGCCGTCCTGGCCTTGGCGCTCGGAGACCTCATAGCTGAGGATGCGCCGCTGGCCGATCAGATCGAGGGCGCCGTCGATGGCCTCCAGGCTGCCCTTCACCGAGCGGGGGCTGCTGTGCTGGTCGATCAGCGTGGTGACGCCGCAGCGCAGGGCGTCGAGGCCGCCGATCAGGGTGGCGATCCAGATCGCGTAGGGATCGAGGGCCTCGTCGTAGCGCAGGCCCAGGGGCGAGCGGGGGCCGGTCTGGGCGGCGGCGTCGGCGGGGCGCGGGGCGCCGGGCAGGAGGCTGGTGGCGAGGTGCGTGTGGGCGCAGACAAGGCCGGGGAGGATCAGCGCGCCGGGGTGCTTCTCCTCAATGGCGTCCTCTGTGGGTATTCCAAGTCCAATCGCCGCAATTTGTCCGTCCTCGATGAGGATGTCGGCCGCTTCGATGCGCAAGGGGTCAAGGTGCAAGACAGACGCACGCCGTAGGATTCGTCGGGACATGGGACCTCTGTTGGGAGGAGGGGCTCGCCGTGGCCCCTTCTGCCTATCGGCCCCTTGAATCCGTCTGGCTTTCGCGCCTGTTGCAATTGTACATCACCGGCCTTCGACCAAGATCACCCGGTGCGGTAGAGCTGACCGAGGTAGTCGCGCACCATGCGGTGGGTGTTGAAGGCGGGCGCGCAGGTGCTCATGGCCCTTGCCATCTTGCGGGCCCAGCCGGCGGGATCGGCGGCGGCGGGCACCACCTGCTGCTCCAGCACCTCGTACAGGGCGTTGGCGTCTTCGCCGTCGAAGGCCTCGGAGTCGGGGCGATCGGTGGGAGCGCCGATCGACCAGCCGTTGGTGCCGTCGGCGGCCTCGGGCCACCATCCGTCGAGGATCGACAGGTTGAGGTTGCCGTTGAGCGCGGCCTTTTGCCCGCTGGTGCCGCTGGCCTCGTAGGGGCGGCGGGGGTTGTTGAGCCAGATGTCGGCGCAGCCGGTGAGCAGGCGGCCGATGTGCATGTCGTAGTCGGGCACAAAGACGATCTGGTCGCGAAAGCGGGGCTTGCGGCTCCAGCGCAGGACGTCGGCGATGATGGCCTGGCCACCGGCGTCGGCGGGGTGGGCCTTGCCGGCGAAGACCACCTGAAAGCCGGCCTCCAGGATCGCTTCGAGGCGGTGGGGGTCGCGGAAGAGCAGGTTGCCGCGCTTGTAGGGGGCGAAGCGGCGGGCAAAGCCGATGGTGACCTTGTGCGGATCGAGCACATCGCGGCCGACGAGGCGGCGCACCTCGCGCACGAGGCGCTGGCGGCGGGCGTCGCGGGTGGCGAGGAGGGCCTCGGTGGGGATGTGCTCGGCGCGGCGCCAGAAGTCGGCGTCTTCGAAGTGATCGCGCCAGCCGATGAGGTAGCGGTCCCACAAGGCCTCGGTCTCGGGGGCCAGCCAGGCGGTGGGGTGAACGCCGTTGGTGATGGCCTGGATCGGCATCTTCAGGCTGGCCCACATCTGCCGGGTGACCTCGCCATGCAGCGCGCTGACGGCGTTGATGGCGCGGCTGCCGCGCATGCCGAGCACGGTCATGCACAGGGGCTCGTCGACGTCGCTCGGGCGCACGCGGCCGCGGTCCATGAAGGAGCCGAGCGGCAGGCCCAGGTCGTGGCGCCAGGCGCCGAGCACCGGGTCGGCGGTGTGCCAGTCGAAGCGGTCGTGGCCGGCCTCGACGGGGGTGTGGGTGGTGAAGACGCAGCGCTGGCGGGCGGCCTCGAAGGCGGCGCGCGGGTCTTTGCCGAGTCGGAGGCCCTGGGCCCACAGCTCAAAGACCAGGAAGGCGGAGTGGCCCTCGTTCATGTGGAAGACGTCGCGCTCGATGCCCAGCGCCTCCAAGAGGCGCACGCCGCCGATGCCCAGCACCACCTCCTGACGGATGCGGTCGCCGTTGCGGCCCCCATAGAGCCGGCGGGTGAGCGCGCGGTCTTCGTCGGGGGCGCCCGGGACGTCGGTGTCGAGGAGGTAGAGCGTGACGCGGCCGACCTTCACCTTCCAGGCCTGGGCGGCCATCAAGCGGGTGCCATTGGGCACCGTGAGGACGAGGCGCTCCTGGGTGCCGGGCTTGTAGACCGGCTCCATCGCGAGGTTGGCCGGGTCGTTGGGGGCGTAGGCGGCGGCCTGGCGCCCGCCGTGCAGGCTTTGGCGGAAGTAGCCCTCGCGCCAGAACATGCCGACGGCGATGAGGTCGAGGCCGAGGTCGGAGGCGCTGCGCAGGTGGTCGCCGGCGAGCATGCCGAGCCCGCCCGAGTAGATCGGCAGGGACTCGTGGATGCCGTACTCCATGCAGAAGTAGGCCACGCGCGGCACATCGCGGAGCAGGGGCCGGGTGCTATCGGCGGCCAGCGTGCGGGCGAGGGTGGCCATCTGCTGGTGCCAGGCCTCGGGCAGCTTGCCGACGTCGATCTCGGCCAGCAGGGCAACGGGGTTGTGGTTGAGCGCCTCCCAGAGGAAGGGATCGGCGCTGCGCCAGAGCTCGTGGGCAGAGGGGTGAGAGGCCCAGGCGAGGTCGCGCGACAAGGCGTGCAGGAGGTCGGCGTTCATGCCGGGGAGGCTACCGCAAAGCAGGCCGGTCGCGCGCGGCGGTCGGTTGGGCGGTCGCGCGAGGTTGGCGTGATCGCGCGTCTTGTCGACGGAAAAGATTTTGCGGGGGCCTCAGCCTTTGGGCTTGGGCCCTCGGGCGCGCTCCTGGGCCACCCGCAGCAGAAAGGCGGCGTTGCCAAAGAGGTAGCGGCGCCACAGCCGGCGGGGGTCGGCGATCAGCCGGCTGAGCCACTCGTGGCGGTCGACCAGCCAGTCGGGGCCGGGGCGAGGCACCTCCCCGCTGATGAATTCGGCGGCGGCGCCGACGCACCAGACCACCGGCGCGCGGAGGCGGGAGCGGCGGCTGGCGACCCAGCGCTCCTGCTCGGGGCTGCCCATGCCGACGAGCAGAATGTCGGGCGCGAAGGCCTCGATGCGGGCGAGGCTGGCGGCGTCTTCGGGGCCATGTCGGGGGTGAAAGCCGTGGTCGGCGGCGATCTGGAGGCCGGGGTGGCGCTCCCGCAGGCGCGCTGCGGCGGCCTCGGCGGTGCCGGGGTGGCCACCCAGCCAGAAGATGCGCCAGCCGCGGGCCTCCGCGGCCGCCGCGAGGTCCCAAATCCAGTCGGCGCCGGTCATGCGCTCGGGCAGGCGCTGGCCGAGGAGGCGGGCGCCATGCCGCACGCCGTTGCCGTCGCAATAGCAGAGGTCGGCGGCGTTGAGGAAGGCGCGCAGGGGCGGGTCTTGGCGGGCGAGGTTGAGCACATGCACGTTGGCGTAGGCGACGGTAGCGCCGCCGCGATCCCGCAGGTCGGCGATGGCCTCGATCAGCGCCGACCGGCGCAGGGGGTGGACCCCCACGCCCAGCACGAAGACCCGGCTCACCCGGCGAACCCGGCCCCCACGATGTAGTAGGTGCCGCTCATCCGACTGTCGGCGCCGTTCCAGGGCAGGGTGCCGGTGGCCTCGATGGTGGGGCCGAAGAAGACGTTGACCTGTCGGCCGGTGGTCCACGAGGCCCACTTGGCGCCGTTGACCGCGAAGCTGCCGTCGTTGCGCGCCACGCAGACGACCCCATCCTGAATTGCGGTGGCGCCGGAGTTGAGGACGTACATCTCGATCAGGATCCAGTCGGCGGTGATGCTGGCGCTGTTCCAGGTGAAGGTCTGGGCCTTGGTGAGGGTGGGCGGCGTGCTGCCGCCGATGTTGGGGGTGGAGATGGTGGAGGCCGCGGCGGCGGTGACGAAGCTGGCGACGTCTTCGGCGGGGAAGACCGAGGTGGGGGCCAGCAGGTTGTAGGTGGAGCCGGCGCCATAGGTCGAGGCGGTGAGCGCGTTGTTCTCGAAGGCGAGGGTGCTGGCGTTGTAGGTGAGGTCGATGTTTCGGCTGCCAGCGGACATGCGCAGGCTGTTGAGCCCGGTGGTGTCGAGGATCGTCGCCGAGGCGGCCGGCGTGAAGCCGTCGTTCTCGCAGGTGTCCATGGTGTCGACCATGAACTGCCACCAGTGAACGTCCTGGGGGTCGATGAAGTAGGCGTAGGCGAAGCCCTCCTGGGCGTCGGCCCAGTAGCCGCCGACGGTGTCCGACCAGATCAGGGTGCCCAACACGCCAGCCTTGCCGGCGCCGTCGGCCCAGTAGGTGAAGGAGCCGGTGGAGGCGCCATAGCCGGTGGCGGTCTCGACCTCGACGGCGACGGTGCCGGTGGAGCCGTAGGCCGGCGACCGGACGACGAGCTCGTGGAGATCGGCGCTGATGACGGTGGCGGGCTGGGAGCCCATGCGCACCGTGGCGGTGCTGTCGAAGGGGCCGCCGGTGAGGGTGACCGTGGTGCCGCCGGCGTTGGTGCCGTAGTTGGGGCTGACGCTGTCGACGCTGATGTCGACCGGATCGCTGCCGCTGGAGCCGCTGCCGCTGCCCGACCCGGATCCGCCGCCCGACCCGCTGCCGCCGCCGCTGCCGGAGCCCGGGCCGCCGGAGTCGGTGGAGCCGTCGCCGGCGCCGTCGCCCGATCCACTCCCCGAGCCGGAGCCCGATCCGCCGCCTCCCTCTTCTCCGGTGGGCGAAAGGCCGGTGTCGGCGCCCTTGCCGGGGTTGTAGACCTGAAGGCCGCAGGCGGCCAGCAACAGGAGGAGGGGAGTGGGTCGCATGCCCTATGGTAGACGCGCGACGGGCCGGTGCGCAAGAGGCCCACGGCGTGGGGATCAGGCAGCCGGCCGGCCTTGGGTGAGGCGCCAGCCCAGCCCTAAGAGGAGCAGACAGGGCAGAGACCAGGCCCAAAGGCGCAGGTCACCGATGTCCTCGGGGGGGCCGAGCTGTTCGGCCAGGGCGACCACGACGAGGGTGGCGGCCAGCAGGCCCCACACCGGTCGCCAGCGGCCGGGATCGCGGGGCAGGGTCTTCCAGAGCAGGCGCAGGTAGAGGCCGGGGATCAGCACCATCACGATCGTGGTGGCAAGCGCCAGCCCCGGCAGCCCGAGGGGCCCCACCAGCAAGGCGTTGAGCACACAATTGGCGATCACGCTGAGCAGACCGAGGCGCAGCACAAGGTGCAGGTTGCGCTCGACGATGTGGGCGCGCAAGGCGAGGATGCCCAGCAGGTTCGGCACCACCCCGGGCAGGTAGAAGGCCAGGGCCTCGGCGGTGGCCAGGGTGTCTTCGGGGGTGAAGGCGCCGCGCTCGTAGAGCAGGCGCACCAGCGCGATGCGGCCGATGAACATGCCGGCGACGATTGGCGCCGAGAGGGCCAGGGTCCACCGCAGGGCCTGATCGACCGCCGCCCGGGCTTCGTCGGGCCGGCCGGCGGCGCGCAGGTTGCTCCAGGTGGCGAAGGCGACCATCAGCAGCGTGCTCTCCAAGAGCGTTTGGGGGATCACGCGGGCGCGGTCGGCGTACTCCAAGGTGGCGACGGCGCCGGTGGGCAGGCCGGCGGCGAAGGCCTTGTCGATCACGAGGTTCATCGCCACCAGCACCTCGCCGCCCAGGATCGGGGCGAGGTCGCGGCCAACCCGGCGGATGGCGGGATCGAGGGTGAAGGTGAGGCGAGGCCAGAGGCCGCGCTGGCCCAGCGCCGCGGCCCACCACAGCAATTGCACGGCCTCGCCGATCACAAGGCCGGCCGGCAGGGCGTGGGGGCCGAGGCGGGGCCGCAGCAGGGCCGTGGCGCCGATCACCACGGCGGCGCGCAGCAAGGGGGTGAGGGCGACGACGGTGAAGCGGCCGTGGACCTCGTTGGCGACCCGCAGCACGGCGCCGGCGCTGGTGAGCACCATGAAGGGCAGCAGCTCCCACAGGAAGGCGGCGGCGAGGGCCTGGGTGGGGGCGTCGAAGTCGGTGAAGCGGGCCAGCACGAAGGGGGCGCCTGCGCAGATGGCGGCGCCCAACAGGCCCGAGCCCAGCGTGGTGGCGAGCAGCATCCCGCCCAGGAAGGTGGGCAGGCGGCCTGGATCGGTGGCCTTGACCTCGGAGAGGGCCGGCGTGGTGGCGGTGCCGAGGGCGGTGCCGGCCAGCACCAGGGCGAAGGTGGGGAAGGCCAGGGCCCAGAACCAGGCGTCGGTGATGTCGGAGACGCCGTACCAGGCGGCGACGACGAGGGGCACCACAAAGGCGGCGCCCCGGCTCGCAAAGGCGATCGGAACCAGCAGCAGGGCCTGGCGGCCCACGGGCGCGGCTATCGGGCCCCCCGGCCGCGCAGGACGGCGGGCAGGGTGCGCAGCAGGATCAGGAGGTCGAGCCACAGGCTCCAGTCCTGGATGTAGGCGATGTCGTGCTGCATCATCTCGCGAAAGCTGGCGTCAGAGCGGCCCGACACCTGCCAGGGGCCGGTGATGCCGGGCTTCACGCGGCTGCGCATCTCGTACCAGTACTGCAACTCGGGATCGCGCTCGATGCCGACGAGATCGGCCATCGGCAGGGGGCGCGGGCCGACGAGGTTCATGTCGCCGCGCAGCACATTCCACAATTGGGGCAGCTCATCGATGCTGCTGCGCCGCAAAAAGCGGCCCAGGCGCGTGATCCGCGGGTCGTCGCTGAGCTTGAAGAGCACGCCGTCGGCCTCATTGGGCAGGCCGTCGCGCAGGGCGTCGGCGCCCACCACCATCGTGCGCAGCTTGAAGAAAGGGAAGGTGCGGCCGCCCTTGCCGGAGCGCTCCTGCACATAGAGCACCGGGCCGCCGTCCTGGAGCTTGATGAGCAGGCCGATCGCCAGCAGGGCCGGGGCCAGGAGCAGGATGAGGGCGCTGGCGGCGAGGAGGTCCAAGGCCCGCTTGAGTTGGGTGCCCAGGCTCGGGTAGTCGACGCCGGTGAGGTTGATGAGCTCGATGTTGCCGAGGCGGGCGATGTCGACGCGGGTGTTGGCGACGGCCCCCCAGGTGAAGGGCACCTGCCAGACCGCCACCCCCATCGCGTCGGCCTGGGTGGCCAGGGTCAGGGCGTCGGCCCGCGCGGCGGGCAGGGCGGTGAGGATCACCACGCGCAGATCGTGGCGGTTCACCTGCTCGGCGAAGGTGGAGAGGGGCCCCAGGATGCGGCCGGGCTCGATCTCGACGGGGCCGCTGTGGCCGGGCGGCGTGAAGAAGCCGACCAGGGCGTAGGCGTGGGCGCCATAGCGGGCGAGGCGCTCCGACATCCGGGCGGCCTCTTCGCCGACGCCGATGATGGCCACGCGCTGCTGGATGATCGGCCGGGGGGCGAAGCGCAGGGCGTAGAAGAGGCTCAGCCGGCCGACGAAGAGCGAGGCGGCGGCGGCGAGGCAGTAGGCGGCCAGCAGAAAGCGGCTCCAGGTGCGCGCTTCGAGCAGCAGCAGGGCGTTCATCGAGAGGAGGGCGGCCAGCGCGCTAGCGCGGCTGAGGCCGGCGGCGAGGCGCCAGGTGTGGGTGATGCGCCGGGGATCGTAGAGGCCATAGTGCCGCAGGGCGCCCAGCCACAGCACGAAGATGCCGAGCAGGGGCGGGCTCCAGGGGTTTGGCAGCAGGAGATCGATGGCGGCGACCGCCACGCCGGGGGGCGGCGGCTGCCAGGCCTGCCAGGCGGCGTGGGCCAGCAGCAGGCCCACGAGGAGCGCGAGCAGGTCGACGCTCAACACAAGGGCGCGGGCGAGGCCGGTGGGCTGCACGCGGGGCTACTCCAGGACGGAGGACGTGCCCTGGGCCCCGCTGGAGAGGGCGTTTCGGTAGATGGCCGACCCGGCGAGGAAGGGGGCGAGCAGGGTCTGGACGTCCTTGAAGTAGCGGCCGGCGCTGGTGATCGTGCGGGTAGGCACCACGATGATGTCGCCGCGGCGGAGTGCCACGATCTGCGAGCCGCTGCCGCCGGCGAAGAGGGTGTTGAGGTCGATGGTGTACAACTCGGGCTTGTCGAGGCCGCCGCGCACGAGGAGGATGTTGTCGGTGCGGGCGCTCTCGTTGATGCCGCCGGTGAGCGTGAGCGCTTCTAAGATGCTCATCTCGCCGCTGATCTGGAGCACGCTCGGCACCCGCACCTCGCCGATCACGAAGACCTTCTGGTTCTGGACCTCCAGCAGGTTCAGGCTGACCTGGGGGGCCTGGAAGTAGACGGCGTAGGCGGCGGTGAGCGTGTCTTTGAGCTCGGGCCAGGTCATGCCGGCGGCCTTGACGGTGCCGATCAGGGGCAGATCGAAGCTGCCGTCGGGGCCGATGGTGATCTCGGCGGTGAGGTCATCCTGGCGCCAGACCCGCAGGCTCAAGCGATCGCCGGGGCCGAGCACGAGGGCCTCGGGCCCGGGGGTGCGCAGGGCGGCGGGGGCCTCGGTGATCGGCGGCGGCACATGCTTGGCGCCGCAGGCGAGCAGCAGCGAGGAGGCGAGGGCAAGGGAGGCGGCGCGGGTCGACATCGGCGGGGAGGGTATCCCGGCGCGGGGGGGCCTCGCACGGTTCTTGCCCGCCGGGTGCGCGGCCGGGTATAGCGCTGGCGCCGCGCCGACGACCGGATCGGCTGCTGTGTGGCTGCGCGCCCTGGGGCCGTATGGACCTGCTCAAGCTGTATACGGCCCTCCTGCGGCGATTCAAGCTGGTCGCCGCCTCGGTGGTGCTCTACACGGCCCTCGGCGTTGCGATGGCGCTGCTGCTGCCCAAGAACTACGAGGCCAGCAGCCGCGTTTTGGTGAGCACCTCCGACACCAGCATGTCGATCCTCTCGGAGCTGGGCCTCTCCGAGGTGGCGATGGGGCTGTCGAGCTCCGACGACCAGATGGCCAACGTGATCGCGCTGGCCACCACGCGCCCGGTGCTCGACGAGCTGATCTGGAAGCTGCAGCTCCGCAATTCCGACGGCAAGCTGCTGGAGATGGAAGAGGTGCTGGTGGCGGGGCTCACCGGCGAGCTCGAAGCGCGGGCCAACCTCGAGGTGACCCAGCAGCAGGGCACCGACATCCTGGTCTTTACGGCGCGCACCGACGATCCCGAGCTGGCGCGCCTGATGGCCGACACGGCGGTGGCCGGCGCCATCGCCGAGAGCCAGCGGCGGGCCAAGCAGGACACCCAGCGGGCGCGGCTCTTCATCGAAGAGCAGCTTGGCATCGTGCGCGGCGAGTTCGACCGGGCGATGGGCGAGATGGCCAGCGCCCAGGCCAGCGAGGAGATCCTCGACCTCGACGCCGAGATGAAGGCGGCGATCGCGCGCTTAAGCGAGCTGATGCTCTCCTTTGAGGAGAACGCCGCGCTCATTCAAGAGGTGCGCGGTAAGATCGAGAGCCAGCGGGCCTTTCAGGAGCGCGAAGGGGTGGGGGCGGTGGGCCCGGGCACGGTGGCCCAGAACGCCCGGGTGAAGGAGCTGCAGGAGCGCCTGGTCACCCTGCGCGCCCAGCGGGCGAGCGAGCTGGTCGACAAGACCGAGCAGAACCCCGACATCGTCCGCATCGACCGCCTGCTCTCCATGACCGAGGCCGAGTTGGGCCTGGCCCTCGATGAGCAGCACCTGCTCGACCCCACCGTGCAGCAGCTCCAGGCCCAACTCGCGGGGCTGGTGAGCAAGGGGCTCGAGATCAACGAGGCGATCGGCCGCACCACCGAGAAGTTCGGCGCCTACCCCGACAAGATGCGCCGGCTGAGCCAGCTCCAGCTCGCCGCCGAGGCGGCCGAGGAGGTCTACAAGAGCCTCCAGGAGCAGACCTTCCAGATCGGCGTGGCCCAGGCCATGCTGGTGAGCGAGCTGCAGCCGATCGATCCGGCCAAGGCCCCCGACAAGCAGTCGAGCCCCAAGCTGGTGGTGAACATCATCCTGGGCTTGCTGGTGGGCAGCGCCTTCGGCCTGGGGCTGGCCTTCCTGCTCGAGTACATCGACGACTCGGTGAAGACCCCCGAAGATGTGGCGGAGGTCTGGCCGATCGCGCGCCTGGGCATGATCCCGCGCTTCAAGCTCGACGGCGATCGGCGGGTGATCGACACCCTGCCGGTGGTGCACCCGGTGAGCGAGGCCTACCGGGGCGTGCGACGGGGGCTGCTGTACGCGAGCCTCGACAAGACCCTGCAGGTGCTGGCGGTCTCGTCTTCGGTGCCGGGCGAGGGCAAGAGCACCGCGGCGGTCAACCTCGCCATCGCCATCGCCCGCGAGGGCAAGCGCGTGGTGCTGGTGGACTGCGATCTGCGGCGGCCGGTGCAGCACCGCAGCTTTCCGATGACCGCCAACCACCGGGGCCTCACCGAGGTGCTGACGCGGCAGGTGGGGCTCGAAGAGGCGCTGCAGGCCACCAGCGTGGAGGGGCTGCGGCTGCTGGCCAGCGGCGCGATCCCGGCTGATCCGGGGCGCCTCGTCGAGAGTGCGCGCCTGGGCGAGGTGATCGAGGAGCTGCGGGGGATGGCCGACGTGATCATCATCGACACGCCGCCCGCCCTGGTGGTGACCGACGCGATGGCGGTGGCGACGAAGAGCGATGGCATCCTGCTGGTGGTCGAGGCCGGAAAGACCAGCCGGCGCCTGCTGGCCGACCTGCGGCTGCGCTTTGAGGCGGCCAAGGTGGAGCCTTTGGGCCTCGTGGTGAACAAGCTCGACTTCGCCAGCGCCGGCTATGGCCACTACGCCAAGGCCTACAAGGCCTACCTGCCCTCCTCGACGAAGGGTGGGGGTGCGACATGAGAGGGCTGCTGCTCCTCGTCGGGCTGGTCGCCTGTGATCCGGCGCCCGAAGACCTCGCGCGCAACCTCGCCGGGCCAAATCCGGTGGTGCGCATCGACACGGCCAAGATCGCCAAGAATTTCGATTCGCCCGAGCTGCGGGCGGCGCTCGTGGCCTCGCTGCAGGACCCGCTGGTGGCCGTGCGGCGCAACGCCATCGCCAGCCTCGCCGAGCTGGAGGCGACCGAGGCGGCGCCGGCCTTGATCGTCGTTCTGCAGAACGATGTCGACGAGAAGGTGCGCCGTGACGCGGTGGATGCGCTGGGGCGGCTCAAAGACAAGGCGGCGGTGCCGGCGATCCAGGCCTACCTTGCCGCGGCGCCGCCGGAGAGCCCGCCGCTGAACGCCATCTGGGCGCTGGGAAACCTGGAGGATGGCTCGTCTTTGCCGATCCTGGCGCCCTTGTTGGACCATCCCGACCCCTTCGTGGTGTGGAACGCCCGGGCGGCCCTGCGCAAGCTCCGCCCGCCCGAGCCGGCCGCCGCAGCGCCGGTTGAAGGTGCGCCGCCCGCGGAGGCAAGCCCGCCCGCTTCGCCCTGAGCCCGTCTACAGCGGCGCCAGCTGGCGAAGCCGGACGTCCAGCTCAATGCGCTGCAGCTCGCTCATTCGAGGCCTGAGCGTGACGCGAGCTTCGTTGATGAGGCCCACGAGGCGATGGCGGTCGGCGTCGATGGAGGACAGCTCCTGCCTCAAGGATGGGCTGAAACGTAGTGCCATCCACCGCGAGACTGTGGGCTGAATCATCCACCAGATTGACACTGACAGGAGAAGAGACAGAAGGGCTGCCCCCGAAAGTGCGCTCATCTGCAGTGGACTTATCCAGAAGATTCGTCCTGCAGCGAGGAGGAGCAAAACCAAGGGGCCGATGCGCACGTACACGCGAGATGCTTCGTCGAGTCGCTGCTCCCGTTGGTCATCAAGCTCTTTGACGAGCCTCGCGATGTGCAGGATGTCGGTTGGACTGTCCAACTCTGCGATGTGGAGAGGCTCGGCGCTCATGACAAGGTCTCGACAAAGCGCCGCGTGAGCAGGCGTCGGTCTTGCTCGTTGCGCAGCGCCACTGGCACGTTCTCATCGCCCAGCACATAGTCTTCGGACCAGGCAACGGCGGGTACAGTGCAGATGTGGATGTTCTGGCTCCCCATTCTGCCCTCCAGCTCGCGGAGCGTCTCGGCGAAGGGGCCGACGCCCGACTTGTCGTAGCGCTGGTACACAGTCTCCAGATCTGGCCACCAAAGGTCAGCCTTGTTGACGGCGATCACCAGGCGAAGATGAGTCTGGTTCCTGGCGATTCGAAGCTGCTCGACGAGGCTCTGCAGCTCGCGAAGCTCTTCGGCGCGGTTCTGTTTGCGCACATCGGCCAGCGTCAACCCGCTGCGGACCGCGCTTTGACGCACGGCTTCATCGCGGAGGGTTGCGAGGCCGTCGCAGACCACGAAGACGACAACGCGCAACCGAGGGTTGGTAATGATGGCGGCGCGGAGCGCGTCCTCACGGGTGCGATGGTGATCGCCGGGGATCACCGTGATCGCCCGCGCGCCGTCGAGGGTGGTGACCGCGGCCTCCGGCCGGATCGAGGTGGGCGGCAAGGCGTAGCTGGCCTGCGCCGAAGCGCCGCGAAGGTTGTCGAGCAGGGTGGTTTTTCCAACCCCCTTGGCCCCGAGGATGACGATGTCGTGCTCGCTCCCGAGGCGCAGCATCAGGACGCGCCAGGCCTCGGCCAGCCAGTCCTGCCTGCGTACGAGCTCGACCGCAGTGGCGGTCGCCTTGATCAGGGAGCCCCAGGGGACCTGGGTTGCGAGGGTGGTGGGGTCGACCATGGAGGGGTCCTATCGCAGCCCTGGTCCGATCGGCATGGCAAGAGCGGGCTCAGTGGGTGGCGGGGGGGCTCGGTCGGGCAGCGGTGCCGGCCAGGGGCTCGGTGCGGTTGGGGCCGGCGGGGCCCAACTCCGGCCAGGTCGGCCCCGCGGACAGGGGCTCCTGGCCGAGGGGCCAGCCGTCGACGGATTGGGGGAGGACCCAGCGCAGGTTGGTCCGCAGGACGACGCTGGTGATGCGCTCCTCGGGCCGCGGGTCGAGGGTGGGGCGACTGCGGCTCAGCACCAGGGCGAAGGGGCCCATCTCCGGCGGGCGCAGCTCTACGCCGTAGCGAAGGCGGTCGGGGATGGCGCTTCGATCGCCGCCGACGGCCTCGCCCAGCAGCGACACATCGGGGTGGACGCGCTGGCGCGCCGCGGCCGACCAGGCGGCGGTGAGCGGCGGGGCCTGGGGCGGGCGCGGGCCGAGGGTCGGTCTCGCGAAGAGGTCGATCCGCAGCACATCCAGCGCCAGGTGGGTGCTTTGGAGCGTGGTGACCGTGGCCGGCGCGAAGCGCAGGGGCTCCCCGGCGCCGCTGGCCAGGGTCTGGTTGGGGAGGAAGCGCAGGCGGGTGCCCAGTCGAAAGGTGGGCGGCGGCGGGCCCAGGGGCACCGTGGCCGGGCGCCGCGTCACCGTCTTTGCGACGGGCTCATCGTCGTCCAAGATGCGCACCTCGCCGGGCTCCAAGGGGGTGTCGACCTCCCAGCTCCAGCCGTCGGCGCCGCCCTTGGCCATCACGCCGGGGCTCAGGGCGGTCTTGACGATCTTGCGGGCCAGTGCGGCCTCGGCGCTGCGGTTGAAGATCTCGCGCACGGTGGCCCGCCCGCCCATCGTGGCGCCCGACAAGGTGAGGGCCAGCACGCGCTGCTGATCTTCGGGGCTCAGGGTCATGGGCTCGGTGCCGCCGACGACGAGGCGGTAGCGCACCTCCATCTGGGTGGCGGCGTCGCGAAAGAGGGGGCTGGAGGTGGGGCCGGCCATCAGGCCGCTCATGTTGCGCTGCCAGTCGGAGACTGGGCGATCGCGCACCACATGGAGGTTGAAGGCGAGCGGCGAGGCCGTGAGATCGACGGGCGCGGGAGGGCCCTCGGTGGCGCGGGCGGAGAGGGGCAGCCATGCCGCGAGGAGCCAGCGTGCTACCGGGGGAGCATGTCGCCGCTCTGCCTGCTTGGCTCCCTGGCCGCCCTCGCTGCGCCGATGGACGACCCCACCGCCCGCCTCGCCGATCAGGCGCTGCGCGGCTCGCTGGGGATCACCGGGGCGCCGGGGCGCGATCCGCTCTCGCTGGCCTGGCGCTTGCATCAGGCCGGGGTCACCGATGATCCGCTCTGGGGCGAGCTCCTCGGGGTTGAGCTTCGCGCCATCGGCGGTGCGCCTGCCAGCCTCATCTCGCCGCGAGGGGGGCTCATCGCGGGCGGGCTGCCGGGGGAGGCCAACGCGGGCGACGACGAGGCGGGGGCACTCTCTCTGCGCGCCGGCGCCGAGGTGGCGGGCTACCGCGGCCCCGTGTCGGTGCGCCTCGGCCCCACCTTGGGCCAGGAGCTCGAACCGCTCGGCAGCAGG
>JBEIQK010000358.1:0-6401 GCA_040376505.1 Alphaproteobacteria bacterium
GGCCTTGGCGAATTGGAGGCCCAACTCGACCACCACCCCCACCACAACCGCGCTGATCGCCCCCACCGCCGCCGCCCAGCGCGGGCGGGCCCGCAGGGCCTCCAATTGAGGCGCCAGCGCGAAGATCCACAGGAAGGAGGGGGCGAAGGTGACCCAGGTGGTGAGCGTGGCGCCCAGCGCCCCGGCCACCAGCGGGTGCAGGCCCCCCGGCGACCGGCTCGCGGCGAGAAAGCCGACGTGCTGCACCACCTGGATGAGGGGCCCCGGCGTGGACTCGGCGAGGCCGAGCCCGTCCATCATCTCGGCGGTGCTGAGCCAGCCGCGGTCGGCCACCGCGTGCTCGGCCACCCAGCCCAGCACCGCGTAGGCCCCGCCGAAGGTGAGCGTGGCGGCCTGGGCGAAGAAGAGGCCAAGCTCGGTCCAGATGCTCGATGGGCCCGTGATCACCGCCAGGATCGCCACCGGCCCCAGCCAGAGCGGCAGGCCGATCGCCGCCACCCGCAGCGGCCCGCCCCAGGAGAGCGGCGCGGCCGGCTCGGGCGAAGCGGGCGCCCGCAGCGCGCCGAAGAGGCCGGCCCCCAGGATCAGCAGCGGGAAGGGCACCCCAAGAAAGCGCGCCAGCAGGGAGATCCCGGCGAGGAGCACCATCGCCCGGCCCTGGAGCGCCCGGCGAGAGAGCCGGGTGATCGCCTCGACGAGCAGCGCCAGCACGGCGGCCTTGAGGCCAAAGAGCAGGCCGCCCACCGCCGGGGTGTGGCCCCAGCCCACCGTCAGCACCGACAGCGCCATCAGCGAGAGGAAGCCGGGCAGCACAAAGAGCCAGCCGGCGACGAGCCCGCCGCGCAGCCCATGCTGGCGCCAGCCGATCCAGGTGATGAGCTGCTGGGCCTCGGGGCCCGGCAGGATCATGCAGAGCTGAAGCGCTGCGAGGAAGCTCGCCTCGTCGATGGAGCGCCGCTGCTCGACGAAGACGCGGTGCATCACGGCGATCTGAGCGGCCGGCCCGCCAAAGCTCTGGGCGGCGACCTCCGCCCAGGCGGCGGCGCTCTGGCGGAAGGTGGGCGCGTTCAAGACGGGCGCGGCAGCTCCTCGGTGGGCTCTCCGCCGGTGTCCTCGTGGACATTGTCCAATCGGCGCAGCAGGAGCTGTCCGAAGCGCTCGGCGGAGAGGGCGTCGGCGCGGTGGCTCACCTCGCGGGTGAGGTAGTCCTTCATCAGGGGCGGCTGGGTTTGGTAGCGCCGCACCAGCGTGTCGAGGGGGGGCGGCCCGGCGGCCCAGGTGGGGCCGAGCTCGGCGGCGAGCAGGCGGGCGGCCTCCGGGGGGCGGTCGCCCTGAAGGAGCAGCCCGCCGGTGTACTCCAGGCGGCTGCGCACCTTGCCGCCGCTGGCGCCCACTGCAGAGACCATGCGCTGGATCAGCAAGGCCGGCTCGCCCAGGCGCTCAACGCAGGCCCAGACCCGCACGCGGGCCACGCTGGTGCGCTCGCCCTCGGCGACGCGGTGCAGGCCGCTCTCCAGGCGCAGCAGGCCGGTGGCGTAGCGGCCCTTGAGGCGAAAAAGGCAGGGCTCTTCGGCGGAGAGGGGGTCGCAGAGCAGATCGAGGGCGAGCTGCTGCTGCTGGGCCCAGTCGCGGTAGAGCGCGAAGAGAAAGTCGCGGGCCCGCCGCCCCTGGCCGGCGACCGGCCGCAGCTCGACGAGGGCGTCGGCGAGGCCATTGGGGCCCATCGTCACCAGCTCGCGGCGGGCCACCCGCAGCAGGTCGTCGAACTGGTCGAGGTGGAGCGCCACGCGCTGGAGCCGGGCGCGGGTGTCGGCGCCGCGCAGATCTTCGCCGACCTGCTCGAGCTTGCTGCGGGTGCGATCGAGGCGGTCGAGCAGGGAGGTGAGGCGCTCCAACTCGGCCAGGGCGGCGGCGGCCTCGTCGGGCTTGCGCCAGAAGTCGGGGCTGCGGCGACGCTCCAGCAGGTCCTGGCGGGCGGCGCGGTTGCGCTCCTCGTCGACGGCGCCGGACAGGTCCAGCAGCTCCTGGCGGGCGGCTTGTACGGCCACGAGCAGCTCCTCGCGGCTGGCCCGCTGGCCGTCGGCCCGGCGAACGGGCTCCTGCTCCTTGCGCACCTCGCGGGAGATCTCGGTGTCGAGGACCCGCACCCGCACGCGGCCGTCGGCGGCGGTGACGCGCAGGATCTGGTTGGGCTCGACCTTTCGCTCCATGATCGACAGGGCGATGGGCAGCACGATCTGCCGCTGGATGACGCGCTTGAGCGCCCGGGCGCCGTAGCGCTCGTCGTGGCCGCGCTCGATGGCCAGATCGATGGCGGCGTCGTCGACGTCGACGTGGAGGTTGCGATCGGCGATGCCGTCGCGCAGCAGCACCCGGCGCAGCTCCTGGCGGGCGACGGCGCGCACCTGCTCCACGTTGAGGTGGTGGAAGACGGCGATGTGTTGAAAGCGGTTGAGCAGCTCGGGCCGGAAGTGGTTTTCCAAGGCCTCGCGGGTGCGGGCCCGGCGGGTCTCGGGGCTGACGGCGGCGCCAAAGCCCACGCCGCGGCTGGCGTCGATGGCGCCGACGTTGGAGGTGCAAATGACGATGGTGCGCCGAAAGTCGACGGTGGGCTTGTTGGGCGGGGTCAGGCGGCCGGCGTCGAGCAGGGGCAGGAGGAGGTCCCAGATGTTGGGGTGGGCTTTCTCCAGCTCGTCGAAGAGGATGACCTGAAAGGGTTGGGCGCGCACCGGGTCGATCAGCGGCGCGGGCAGCTCGGGCTTCCAGACGGTGCCGACGAGGCGCTCGATGGCGGCGCTGTCCTTGAGCTCGGAGAGGTCGAAGCGCAGCAGGCGATCGTCGCTGCCGTAGAGGAAGGCGGCGAGGCTGCGGGCCAGCTCGGTCTTTCCGACGCCGGTGGGGCCGACGAAGAGGAAGGTGCCGATCGGCCGGTCGGGGTCGTGCAGCCCGGCCTTGAACAGCGCGATCATCTCCACGACGGTCTCAATCGCCTCGACCTGGCCGATGATGCGCTCTTCGAACCAGGCCCGCACATCGGCCACCTTGCGGGTGGCCTCGCGGCTGACGATGAAGGGCGGCAGGCCGGTCTGGTCGGCGAAGGTCTGCTCGATGAAGGCCGAGGTGAGCGGGGCGGGGCCGGCCTTGCGGCGGGCCTCGGCCACGGCGTCGAGCAGCTTCAGCGCGGCGCCGGGGGCGGGCCGGTCGGGCAGAAAGCGCCGGGTGAGCTGGAGCAGGGCCTGGCGCCCCTCGGCCGACAGCTCCAGGCTGCGGTCGGCGGCGGACTGCGCGAGGACCTCGTGCACCGCGGTGGGCGACAGCTCCGACACCCGCTGGATGGTGAAGAGCGCGCTGGCGCGCGGATCGCGGACGAGCAGGGCGTGCTGCTCGGGGCTCATCTCGCCGATCAGGGTGACCCGGCCGGCCTCCAGGGCCGGCGCCAAGGCGTCCCAGAGGGACATCGTTGAATTGGAGGTGCGGCCGGCGGACCAGAGGTTGGCGAGGTCGGTGAGGTAGAGCAGGGTGCGGCTCTGCTCGGCGGCCTGGAGCATCGCCTGCACCTTGGTCTGCCACTCGCCGAGGTAGCGGGTGCGGGCCAGGATGGTGGCGGTGGACAGCTCGCAGAGGCCCTGCTGGCCGCTGCGGGCGAGGAGGCCTGCGAGGCCGTGGATGATCGCGGTCTTGCCGACCCCGCAGGGCCCCACCAGCACCACGCTGCGATCCTGGCGGGCGTGGCCCCACAAGATGCCCACCTCGCCGTCTCGCGCGATGGGCTCGGGCAGATTGCCGCGACGGGCCAGGTCAACGAGGTCCCGGCCATCCTGGTGCAGCGCGTGTTCGTAGGTGTCGTCGCTCATCAATGCACCGCCGATCGGACCGGGAGCGGATACACTGCGCACCCCGGGGTGTCCATGGTCCGCCCGTTGTTCCGCATGCTTTTCCCTTCCCTGCTCTCGGTCGCGCTGTTCGGCGTTCAAGCTGGCTGCGGCATCAAGGAGCCCACGCCCGATCCGCTGGACGCCGATGGCGACCACTGGACCCGTCAGGTGGACTGCGACGACAACGACGCGGCCATCTTCCCCGGGGCCGAGGAGCGCTGCGACGGCTACGACAACGACTGCGACAACGTGGTCGACGAAGACGTCTTCGACATGCCGATCTGGTACCCCGACGCCGATGGCGACGGCTACGGCAACACCAGCTACCCCTGGGAGATCTGCGATCGGCCCCAGGGCTATGTCGACAACGAGCTCGACTGTGACGATCGCCGCGTGGATGTGGCGCCCGGCGTCGACGAGCTGTGCGACGACATCGACAACAACTGCGATGGCGAGGTCGACGAGCTCGGCGCCTTTGGCGAGGTCAAGTGGTACGAAGACGACGACAACGACGGCTACGGCAACGCGGCCGTGCGGGTCGACGCCTGCAACCAGCCCGAAGGCTACGTCCTCGACAACACCGACTGCAACGATGACGCCAGCGCCACCTACCCTGGCGCGGCCGAGCTGTGCGATGACGACGACCGCGACGAGGACTGCGACGGCTTCGCCGATGACCTCGACATCAGCGCCAGCGGCCAGGAGATCTACTACCTCGACGCCGACCTCGACTCCTACGGCGACCCCGACGCCTCCCTGGCCGAGTTCGCCTGTGATCAGCCCCCTGGCTACTCGGCGGACGGCACCGACTGCCTCGACAGCGACCGCACGGTGAACCCGGGCGCCACCGAGCTGTGCGGCGACGGGCTCGACAACGACTGCGACAGCCGCGTGGATGGCGATGACAGCGGGGCCCGCGAGGTCGACTGGTTCGCCGACGTCGACGGCGACGGCTTTGGCGACCCCAGCGTCTACCTGGGCCGCCAGTGCGACGAGCCGGCCGACTCCTCCACCGACAACACCGACTGCGACGACACCAACGCCGGGGCCAACCCCGACGAGAGCGAGGTCTGGTACGACGGGGTCGACGCCGACTGCGACGGCCGGTCGGACGATGACGCCGATCTCGACGGCTACGATGGCGACGGGGCCGGCGACTGCGACGACACCGACGCCACAATCAGCCCGGGCGAGCTGGAGCTGTGCGACGATGGGCTCGACAACAACTGCGACGGCGTGGCCGACGCCTGCGCGCCGGAGTCCGTGCTGATGGGCCACAGCGCCGGCGACCTCGCGGGCGTCAGCGTGGCAGGCGCCGGCGACGTCAATGGCGACGGCTATGGCGATGTGCTGGTGGGCGCTGATCGCGAAGACAGCGCCGGCGCGGCTGCTGGCGCGGTCTACCTGCTGCACGGCCCGCTCAGCGGCGACATCGACCTCGATGACGCCGACGCCGCCTTCTTTGGTGAGCTGCTGGGCGACCACGCTGGCGTGGCCGTCGCAGGGGCGGGCGATCAAGACGGCGATGGCAAAGACGACGTGGTCTTCGCGGCCACCGGCTACGCGGCCGGCGGCACGGAGACCGGGGCCGGCTCGATCTACCTCTTCACGGGCGCCCCCTCGGGCGAGCTGTCTGCCAGCGAGGCGGCCGGCCAGTGGAGCGGCGAGATCTCCTACGACGCAGCGGGCACCAGCCTCTCCGGCGGTCAGGACATCGACATGGACGGCGTGGCCGATCTCCTCATCGGGGCGCCGGGCGAAGACTCGGGCGGCTCGGCGGCGGGGGCGGCCTACCTGCTCTACGGGCCCTACACCGGCGCGGGGCGCCTGTGGTCGGCCAACGTCAAGCTGGTGGGCGAGCAGGCGGGTGACAAGGCCGGCCAGTCGGTGGCCCTGGCGGGCGACACCGATGGCGACGGCGAGGGCGACCTGCTGGTCGGGGCGCCCAATGAGCACCTGTCGGGCACCTACAATGGCGCCGCCTACCTGATCACCAGCGGCCCGCGCGGCACCTTCGACCTGTCCGACGCCGACGCCAAGCACACGGGGGTCAACTCCGGGGATCAAGCCGGCTACGCGGTGGCGGGCGGCATGGACGCCAACAACGACGGCTACGCCGACATCCTCGTGGGGGCGCCCGAGCAGGACGGCGGCGGCAGCGGCTCGGGGGCGGTGTACCTGCTCTTCGGCCCGATGGCGGCGAGCGGTGACCTGGGCGACGCCGACGTGGTGCTCTCTGGCGAGAACAACGATGACCAGGCCGGCTACGCGGTCTCCTTCGTGGGAGACCAGAACGGCAACGGCACCGCCGAGCTGCTGATCGGCGCCCGCATCGACGATGACGCCGCTTCGGACGCAGGTGCTGCCTACATCTTCCTCGACCCGACCCCGGGGAGTTGGGATCTGTCGGCGGCGACGGGCAAGACCCTGGGCGAAGCCGCCGACGATCAGGCCGGCAGCGCCCTCGCCGGGGCGCCGGACACCGATGGCGACGGCGTAGACGACATCCTCATCGGGGCGCCGTAC
>JBEIQK010000084.1:0-13592 GCA_040376505.1 Alphaproteobacteria bacterium
ACCAGCGCCTTCTACCCCGACGAGGATGGCGATGGATACGGCGACCCCGAGTCCGAGGCCGCCCGCTGTGTCCCGGGGGATGGTTTTGTCGCGGATGGCGGGGACTGCGACGACGGAGACCCCGACGTCAACCCCGAGGCGGCGGAGGTCTGCCTGGATGGCGTGGACAACAACTGTGATGGAACGGCGAGCGGGTGCTCCTGGCCCTCGACGGTAGACCTGGAGGACCACTCGTCGATCTACGGCGAAGACTACATCGGTCTCACGGGTGTGCGGGCGGCCAGCGCCGATACGAACAGAGATGGCCGAACAGACCTCATCCTGTCCACCAACGGCGCCACCAATACCAAACGGGCACAAGGCGCCGTGGACATCTTCAGCGGCACAATTCTGACCGATCAGCCTCGCTCGGCCGCGACCGCGACCTACTGGGGCACCAACGAGGAGGAGATCTTCGGGACCGGACTGGACACCTGCGATCTGGACGGCGATGGGTGGATCGACATCGTCTCAGGAACCGCAGGCTACCGCAGTGGAACAACCAAGGTAGGGGCCGTCCACACGCTCATGGGGCCACACACCAGCGGGGCAGCTTCGGTCTTGGCACAATCCATCGTTGTAGGTGAATCATTCGGATCGATGGGTGACACTATCCATTGTGGTGGTAACGCGGCTGGCGGTACCACACCCACCATCATTAGCGGAAACTGGTCGGCCACAAGTGACGCCGGCGAGTCGTCCGCCGGAAGGGTGCATGTTCTGGGGACCCTTGACCCCGGAACATCCGCGGTCACCGAGGTCGTCAGCGCGACTGTGCAAGGTGAGGACGAGGGGGACAGTCTGGGCATCTCCGTCGATTCCATCGACGTCGACGGCGACGGCATCGACGACGTGCTCGCAGGGGCGGACGGCGCGGGCCGCGGCGGCCTCGCCGTGATCTTCAACGGGCCCGTCACCGGCAACCTGTCCTACCTCGACGCCGACCACACCCTGGAGGCCGAAGCCTCCTATGCCCTCGCCGGCAACTATGTCGCCAACATCGGCGACACCAACGGCGACGGCCGCGACGACATGGCGATCAGCTCACCCCAGGCCGCCTATGGGGCCGTGTACATCCTCTGGACCGACACGACCCTGCCCACCATGCTGGCCGACGCCGAGATCACTATCCGAAACAGCGATTCCAGCGCCATCTTCGGTGAAGGCCTCTTCTCGATCGGCGACATCAACCAGGACGGTGAGGGCGATCTCTTCATCGGCGAAGGCGGCGTCGAACCCTGCAACGCACACCTCTTCTTCGGCCCCTTCAACGCCGCTGGCGTCTGGGCCCAGACCGACCACGACGTCTCCCTGCGTGGCGACGGCACCACCGACTGCTACTACTCCTCCGCCGTCAACCTCGGCGACCAGAACGGCGACGGCGCCCCGGAGCTGATGGTGGGCTCCATGATGCATGACGTCGGCAGCGACGCCATGGCCGGCATCGCCTACATCCTGCCCGGATACGGCTGGTAGCGTGTTTCTCCTCTCCCTCACCGCCTGCCTCGTCAACGAGGACCTCTACAACCAGCGCCGCGCCGAGGTGATCGACGAAACCCCCGTCGACCGCACCGGGTCTGTCGACGCCACTCAAACCGATCCCCCCAGACGGACCCCGACTGAAACCGCCCACCCAATCCCAATCAATCCCAGCGGGCGACCGCCGCCCTACAGCCGCCCCACCAGCTCCTCGCTGAGGGCCCAAAGGCGCTCCGCCGCCTCGTCGTCGCGGGCCTGCGGGCCACACCAGGCCGGGCGCCGGCTCGACCAGTACAGGCCGTTCTTCTCGCCCACCGCGGGCTCGCTGCACAGCGCGATGCTGGTCGCCGCCCCCTGCTCGGGGCTCAGCAAGAAGATGCTGCCGATTCGCGCCAGAAAAGCGAAGGCGCCGGTGTCGTTGACGGCGAAGTTGGTGGCCACCGCACCCGGATGCAGGCTGTGGGTCACCACCCCCGAGCCCTCCAGGCGGCGAGCCAGGGCGCGGGTGAAGAGGATGTTCATCAGCTTGCTGTCGCAGTAGGCGCGCAGGGCCTGGTAGCCCCGCCGCTCGTAGCCGAGGTCGTCCCAAACCAGCTTGCCGCCGAGGTGCGCCGCCGAGGCCACGTTGATCACCCGCGAGGCCCCCGTGGCCTTGAGCCGCTCCAGCAGCAGTTGGGTGAGCAGAAAGGGCCCGATGTGGTTGGCCCCGAAGGTGAGCTCCAGCCCATCGGCGGTGGTGCGCCGCTCGGCGTTGTAGGCCCCGGCGTTGTTGAGCAGCACGTCGATGCGGGGCAGAGCAGCCAGCTCGGCCCCAGCGGCGCGGACCGAGGCGAGGCTGGAGAGGTCGCAGCGCACCAGACGCACCCGGTCGTGGCCCGCGGCGGCCTTGACCTCGGCGAGGGCCGCCGCCCCCTTGTCGGGCGAGCGGCAGATCATCACGATCTCGCCGCCCATGCGGGCCAGGGCCTTGGCGGCGATGAGGCCGATGCCAGAGTTGGCGCCGGTGATGAGCAGCGTCTTTCCAGTGAGGTCGGGCGTGGACATTTCCAGGCCCTATCAAGCCTCAGCCGCCCAGCCAGCCTTCAAAGGTGCCGGCCTCGACAAAGCGCTGGCGGAGCTTGCGCCAGGCCTTCTGCTCGTCTTCGCCCACGGCCTCTTGATCGGCGCAAAGACGAAGGCCATCGTCGAGGTAGGCCTCCTCGTCGGCGCCGTGGAAGTGCAGGCCAAAGTTGGTCGGGGCATAGAAGGTGTCGCGCCGGCTGACCCCACCGTAGATCGTGTAGTAGCCCTCTTCGGGCAGCCGGCCGTTGTAGTAGGGCAGCATCACATCGTGAGCGGCGTCGTCGAGCACGGCCCAGGAGGAGCGCACCAGAAAGTCGCTCAGGCCGAGGGGGCTCAAACAGTCGCGGTAGGTGCCCATGTCGCGGGGCGAGCCGTCGTCGGGATCGCAGACCTCGGCCACATAGTCGACGGGGTCAAAGGGGTAACGCCAGCTCTCGGGGCCGGCGGCGGCCAGGGTCAACTCGGAGACGGTACACAGTCTCCGGCCGGCCTTGGCCAGGGCCTCCTCCAGGGCGCCAAGCTGGCCGTAGCGCAGGCCGTCGCCGGGCCAGGGGTCGCCAAACTCGCCGGGAAAGGGGTAGAGGCCGACACAGACGGCGCCCACCGTGGCCGAATACGAAGGCAGCGCCGTGAGCTGGCCGTCTTCGGTATAGGGCTCCAGCTCGGCGGGATCGGCCTCGCCCAGGGTGTAGACGCCGGGGTCGAGCGCCAGCATGTCGGGCGGACAGGGGCCCAGGGGCTCGGTCTCCTCCGCCGTCTCCTCCTCGGGCTGGGCGATGTTGGAGGGCGGCTCCACCGCTTTGCCGCAGCCAACGAGCAGGCCCAGCAGGAGGAACCGTTCAGGGGTCATAGCCAGAGAATCCCACATAGACCGCGCCCTCCCCACCAAAGAAGGTGTCTTCGCCCGGCACGCCAAAGACCACGTCGCCGAGCCCATCGCCGTTGATGTCGCCCAGCGCTGTAGCGGTGCCGGCGGCGTCGTCCAGGCTGCCGAGAAAGGTCCCGTCGGCGTCGGCCAGGGCCCGGGCCCCGCTGCGGCCGGAGATCACCAGCCAGGCCGCCCCGGCCCCACCGCCGCCCGGCGCGTCGCCCGGACCGCCCACCACGAGGTCGTGCATGCCGTCGCCGTCGACGTCGGCCCCGCTGGAGACGGCGGCGCCGGCGTTTCCGAAGACGGTGGTGCCCGAGTGGTTGACATAGGCCGCCGACGAGAGGCCCAGGCTGCCCCGGCGGACGCCCGCGCCGTCGATGGCGTGGACCCGCCCGGCCTGGGTGACCTGGCGTGGGGCGCCGACGATCAGCTCCACCACGCCATCACCGTTGAGGTCTCCGGCGGCGATGGCGGCGCCGGCTTGATCGTTGCTGTTGACCCCGGTGAAGGTGGCGTAGCTGAGCGCCGCCAGCGTGCCCGAGGTCAGCGTGAGGCCGCCGGCCATCAGGTAGACGCCCCCCGCGCCGCTGGTGAGCCCCGGCGCCCCCACGGCGAGGTCGCCGTAGCCATCGCCGGTGAGGTCGCCGAGGTCGAGCAGGGCGCTGCCCGCGAGGTCGGCGCTGGACAGGCTGCCCGACCAGGTGTGGTCGGCGTCGGCCTCTACGAGGGCGGCGGCGACGAGCAGGCCGGAGCCGTCGAAGTGCTTGACCGCCCCGCCCGCGCTGTCGGGCGCGCCCACCAGCAGCTCGCCAAAGCCGTCGCCATCCATGTCGCTGGCGGCGGTGAAGGCGGCGCCAAAGCCGGTGCCCGCCGCGCTGGCCGAGACGGTGCGCCCAGCCTCGGCGAGGGTGCGATTGGGGTCGATCGCAAGCTCGGTGGCGGTGAAGAGGTAGAGCCGGCCGCCGCCCTGATCGGTGGCGAGGCCGATGAGCGGCGCGCTGCCGCCGGCGAAGTCGGCGAGAAAGCGCACCGCGCCCAGCGATCCGGTGGCGGCGGTGGTGATCAGGGTGGCGCTGGCCAGGGCCGTGGTGGTGGGCCCGCCCGCCAGGGTGACGCCATCGAGGAGGAAGGCGGCGCCGCCGGGGCCGTGGTTGGGCCCGGTCTCGGCGATGAGCAGGTCGGCGAAGCCGTCGGCGTTGGTGTCGGCCAGATCCAGGGCCGCGCCGAGCCCGTCGTCGGCGTCGGTGCCCTGCACGAAGCTGCCGCTGTAGTCGGCCTCCACGCCAAAGCGGTCGCCCACGCCGTCGCAGTCGGTGTCGTGGCCGTCGAGCTGCTCGGCGGCGCCCGGGTAGGACTGCGGATCGGTGTCGTCGCAGTCGGCGCCGATCGACGAGGCCCCGTCGCGATCGGCGTCGTAGTCGTCATCGCCCGCACAGTCGGCGTCGGTGCCGTCGTACCAGACCTCGGTGGCCTCGGGGTTCACGTCGGGGTCGTAGTCATCACAGTCGAGCCCGCCTTCGAGCTCGGCGCTGGCGTCGTAGCCGTCCTCGTCGGCGTCGTAGTCGCTGCGATCGTCGCAGTCGCTGTCGACCCCGTCGTACCAGAGGTCAGCGGCGCCGGGGTAGACCTCCGTGGCCTCGTCGTCACAGTCGGGCCCGCCAACAACCTCGGCGGAGAAGCCGTCCTGGTCGGCGTCATCGTCGTTGTCTCCCCGGCAGTCGCCGTCGACCCCGTCGTACCAGACCTCGGTGGCCCCCGGGTAGACGGCTGGGTCGGCGTCGTCGCAGTCGGCCCCGCCGGAGGAGGCCGCGGCGACCCCGTCTCCGTCGGCGTCATCGTCGTTCTCGCCGCCGCAGTCGCTGTCGACCCCGTCGTACCAGACGTCCTGGGCGCCCGGGTAGACCGAGGCGTCGGCGTCGTCGCAGTCCAGGCCGACCGCGACGCCGTCGTTGTCGCCGTCGACGGTCGCCTGCCCGTCGGGCTCAGGCTCGGCCTTGGGCGAGCAGGCCAGGGCGAAGATCAGCAGGGCGCGCGTCATGGGAGGCCTCCACAGGGCGGCTGCTATCACGCCCGCCCCACCGTCTTGCAGATGCCCGCGGCCAGGGCCGGCAGGGCCACCTGGGGCAGGGTGTGGCCCATCTCATCGAGCACCACGAGCTCGGCGCCGGGGATGGCTGCGGCGGTGGCGAGGCCGGCTCGCAGCGGCAGCAAGGGGTCGTTGCGGCCATGGATCACCGTGACCGGCATCTTCAAGGCGCCCAGGCGGCCGCGGCGGCTGCCCGAGGCCTGGATGGCGGCGAAGTGGCGCAAGAAGCCGCGCGGATGGCTGCCGCGCGTGAATGCCTGGCCGGAGATCTCTGCGGCCAGATCGAGCTCCTCGGGGTCGAAGGGCCCTCCGTGAAGAACACGAAACATCGACGCGCCGCGCTCCCGGGCCTCGGCCTCGCTGCGCGGCGCCTTCACCAGCAGGCCGCGCAGGGCCTCGGGCCGGCCCACCATGCTCCACAGATCGCCGGGGCTCGACATGATCGAGGTCAGGGACGCGACGCGTTCGGGCCAGCCCAGGGCGGCCTCCTGGGCGATCATGCCGCCCATCGAGGCCCCAACGAGGTGGGCCCGCGGCAGGCCCAGGGTGTCCATCAGGCCGATCACATCGGCGGCCATGTCGCGCAGGGTGTAGGGGGCGGGCACCGGCAGGCCGAGGGCGCGACGCCCCAGCGCCGCCGGCATCGAGGGCACCGGCAGGTGATCGAGCCAGGTGGAGGCGCCGATGTCGCGGTTGTCGAAGCGCAGCACCCGCAGACCCGCGCCCACCAGCAGCGCGACGAGGCGATCGGGCCAAAACACATGTTGCGCGCCGATCCCCATGATCAGGAAGACCGGCGGGCCGGCGCCGGCCTCCTCCAACCAAAGCTCGATTCCATTCGTGGGGATACGCATGTGCCAGCTCCAGGAAGCGGTGATCCGCGCGGGGCGTGCGGCCCGAGAGGGCCCGCTGGGCGCCCTGGGCGCGAAAGGATGGACAGGATGCACGTTGCGCGCAAGCCTTCCGAGCCGTTCGAAGAGGATTCGGCGACCGTCGGACAGCTCCGTCTGCTCACGGCGCTGACCGCCATTCAGCAACGGTACCTGGAAGAGAGCGGCTCCAACCTCTTTGCGATGCTGCTCGACGCGCTCCTCGAGCTCACGGCGAGCGAGGCTGGCTTTCTGGCCGAGCTCGAGCCGGGCGGGGCGCAGGTTCTGCACGTCCTCGCGGCGAGCCCGGCCGATCCCAGCGCGCTCATCGAGCGACTGGGGCCGACGCTCCGCCAGGGTGAGGCCCAGAACCTGCCCCCCGCCGAGGGTCGCCCGGCCGCCTTGGCCCTGCCGGTGCACCACCGCGGTCGCCTCACCGCCGTGGTGGCCCTTCTTCGCCCCGGCCGCGCCTTTCCGGCGACGATGGCCGAGCAGCTGCGCCCCTTCCTGGCCTCCTGCGCCGCCGCGGTGGAGAGCCAGCGCAACACCGAGGCGCGCCGCCGCGCCATCGACGAGAGCCTGGCCGCCAACCTGCGGCTCACCACCCTCGTTGAGAACCTGCAAGAGGGCTTGCTCCTGGAGAGCGAAGAGCGGCGGATCGTGATGGTGAGCCCGCGCTTTTGCGAGCTCTTTCACATCCCGGCCCCGCCGGCGATGATGGTGGGCATGGACTGCGCGGCGATGGCCCAGGACGCCAAAGAGGCCTTCGTCGACCCGGCCAACTTCATCGCCCGAACCGAAGAGCTGCTGGCCGCCCGGCGGCTGGTGCGCGGCGATGTGCTGCCGCTGCGCGACGGCCGCGTCTTTGAGCGCGACTTTGTGCCCTTGCATGTCGATGGGGTCTACCGGGGCCACTACTGGCAGTACCGCGAGATCACCGCCCGCAAGCGGGCCGAGATGGCGCTGGTCTCCGCCCGCGACGCCGCTGAGCAGGCCAACCGCTTCAAGAGCGACTTCCTGGCCAGCATGAGCCATGAGATCCGCACGCCGATGACCGCCATGGTCGGCTACGCCGACATGCTGCTGCGCAGCGGCGGCGCCTCGATGCAGTGGGAAGACGCGATCCGGCAGATCCGCAAGAACGCCGACTACCTGCTGGCGCTCGTCAACGATGTGCTCGACCTGTCCAAGATCGAGGCGGGGCAGCTCATCATTCACCTCGAGCCCACCCAGCCCTCATCGATCCTCGCCGCGGTCGGGTCGATGATGCGGCCGCTGGCCACCGAGAAGTGCATCTCCCTCGATGTGGAGATTCAAGGGCTCGTGCCGGCCGCCTGGAGCACCGATCCGGTGCGCTTCCGGCAGATCCTGGTGAACCTCGTCGGCAACGCCATCAAGTTCACCGAGCAGGGGTCGGTGAAGATCACCTGCACCTACGAGCCCCTGCTGGAGCCCGAAGGCGGGCTGGCGGGCTGGCTGCAGTACGCGGTGCGCGACACCGGCATCGGCATCCCCGAGGCCAAGCTGCCCCAGCTCTTCTCGGCCTTCACCCAACTCCACGACACCCGGCGGCGGCGCTCGGGGGGCACCGGCCTCGGCCTCGCCATCTGCAAGCGCCTCACCGACGCCCTGCGCGGCCAGCTCACGGTCAGCTCGCAGGCCGGGCGGGGCAGCGAGTTCCTCCTGCGGCTGCCGGTGCTCGAAGAAGAGGCGCGGCGGCTCATCCCCGGCCCCTCGCGCAGCGAGACCCCGGTTGAGGAGCCCACCCCCGGCCGCGACCCCGGCCTGCACGGCGTGCGCGTCTTGCTGGTCGACGACAACCCCGACAACCAGCGCATCGTCAGCTTTCTGCTCGAGCATGTCGGCGCCCTGGTGGAGTGCGCCGACGACGGCCGAATGGGGGTCGACCGCTTCTTCCGCGATGAGAGCCCGGCCTTTGATGTGGTGCTGATGGACATGCAGATGCCCGTGCTCGACGGCTACGGCGCCACCTCCGAGCTACGCCGCCGCGGCGCCACGCTGCCGATCATCGCGCTCACCGCCTACGCGATGGCCGGCGACGCCCAGCGCTGCCTCGCCGCGGGCTGCTCGGCCTACCTGCCCAAGCCGATCGTGCCGGGCGACCTCTACAAGGTGATCCGCCAGCAGGCCGGGCCCCGGCCGGCCCGCCGCGCCGAGGTCATGCCGGCCCTGCGCGGCGCCTTGGCCAATCCGGCCCTGCTGCCCCTGGTGACCCGCTTCGTGCAGCGCCTGCCTGAGCGCAAGAACCGCATGGCCACTGCGCTCGCGGCCCAGGCCACCGACGAGCTGCGCGTGGCCATCCACAGCCTGCGCGGCACCGGCGCCAGCTTCGGCTTCCCCGAGCTGTCCACCCTCTCCGGAGAGGCCGAAGACGCCATCCGCACCGGCGCCTCGGCCGAGGAGGTGACCCAGCGCACCCAGACCCTGCTCGCGGCCATCGATCAGGCCCTCCTGCAGGCCGCCGTCGCCGGCATCGGCAAGCCGGCCCCTTAGGGCGCCGGGAGCAGGCGCACCGGCTGGCCCGAGAGCGCCGCCGTGCCGCTGATCGGCTCCACCCGCGCCGCCTCGATCAGGTGGTTGATGTTGGCGCCGGGCTGCGCCACCGCCACCGAGAGCTGCACCCCCGGGAGGCCCTGGCCGTAGCCGTGGGGCAGGCTGACCACGCCGGGGCGAATGTCCACGCTGCGCTCCACCGGCACCTCCACGGCGTCGACGGGGCTCTCCACCCGCGCCCGGGCGCCGAGTCCGGCGCGATCGGCGTCTTCGGGGTGGACGATCAGCGTGCAGCGATCGGGCCCGCGGCGAAGGCGGGCGACATTGTGCAGCCAGGAGTTGTTGCTGGCGAGGCGCCGCCGGCCGACCAGCACGAGGGGCTCGGCGGGAGCGTCGATGCGGCCTGCGTAGTCGGCCAGGGCTCCCTCCCAAAGCGGCGACCAGAGGCGGATCTGGCGCCCCGGCGTGAAGAGCCGCGCCGGCAGCCGCTCTCGCAGCGGGCCGTAGTCGAGGCCATGGGCGGCGGCCCGCACGGCGCGCAGGGAGGTGCGCCGGGGCCCCAGGCGGAGCATCAGGTCGACGATGCCGTCGGGGCCCAGCGCGCAGGCCCCCTCCAGGGCGGCGCGGGCGCCCAGGCCCTTTCCGCCCCCAGCCCGGAGCAGGCCGCGGGCGAGGCCGGTGAGCAGGCTCCAGTCGCTCGGCAGGCCCGCCGGCGGCGGCACCAGGGCCGGGGCGTAGCGGGCGCCGCTGCGCAGGGCGAGGGCCGAGAAGGCGAGGTCGTAGTGCGGCTTCTCGAAGCCAAAGGCCGTCGGCAGGATGTAGTGCGCGAGGCGGCTCGTCTCGTTGCAGTAGAGGTCGACCGAGACGACCAGCTCGAGCTTCTCGATGGCCCGGGCGAGGCGGTCGCCCTGGGGCGCGCTGCTCACCGGGTTGCCGGCCACGCAGATGAGCGCCTTGATCGGCGCGCCGGCTTCGATGTCTTCGGCGAGGGTGACGATCGGCAGCTCGCCGCCCACCTCGGGGAGGCCGCGGGCGGCGCTGCGGTAGCGGCCGGCCGAGCCGCCCTGGCCGAGCAGGCTGCCCAGGCCCACCAGGTCGGCCGGCGGATCGCCAAACATCGCCCCGCCGGCCCGATCGAGGTTGCCGGTGAGCAGGTTGAGGGCGACGGCGAGGTAGGCCACGAGCCCACCTTCGGCCTGGGTGCAGGCGCCCATGCGCGGGTAGCAGACGGCCGAGGGGGCCGCGGCGAAGCTGCGCGCGAGCTGCCGGATGGTCTCCGCCTCCACCCCCGCCGCCCCGGCCACCCGCTCCGGCGAGAAGGGGCGCAGGGCCGCGGTGAAGGCCTCGATGCCCTCGGTCGCGGCGGCCAGACGGCCGGGGCGCAGGGCGCCGTCCTCGGCGAGGGTCCACAGCATGCCCAGCAGCAGGGCCGCGTCGCCGCCGGGCCGCACCGCCACCCACTGATCGGCCACGGCGGCCGTCTCGCTCCGCCGCGGATCGACCACCACGAGGCGCCCGCCGCGCTCCCGCAGGGCCCGCAGGCGCCGGCGCATGTCGGGGGCGGTGGCGAGGCTGCCGTTGGAGACGAGGGGGTTGGCGCCGATCACCAGCAGGTGATCGGTGCGATCGACGTCGGGCACCGGCAAGAGGAGCTGGTGGCCGAACAGCTCATAGGCCACCCGCATGTGCGGGAGCTGGTCGAGGCTGGTGGCCGAGTAGGCGTGCCGGGTGCCCAGCGCCTTGCGCAGCAGCACGCCGCCCAGCAGGGCGCCGTGGTCGTGCACCACCGGGTTGCCCAGGTACATCGCGACCGAGGAGCGCCCATGCGCCTTTTGGATGGAGGCGAGCCGGGCGCCCACCTCTTCGGTGAGGCCGGCCCAGCTCCGCTCCACCCAGGACCCGCCCTGCCGCTGGCGAGGGGCCCGCAGGCGGTCGGGATCGGCCATCACGTCGCCCACCGCCGTCGCTTTGGGGCAGAGGTAGCCCTGGCTCATCGGATCGTCGGGATCGCCGCGCACGCCGGTCACCCGGCAGTCGGCGAGCTCAACCAGCAGCCCGCAGGCGGCCTCACAGAGGGGGCAGACCGCGGGGAGCCCGGCCATCGGATCAACCGACCTTGTGAACAGAGCTGAGGACCCGCCGGAAGCGGCCGCCCACCAGGGCGTTGAAGGTGGCCTCGTCGTTGGCGAAGGCGGAGAGGTAGAGGGCCGCGTCGCCGGCCTCAATGAGCACGTCGAGGGACCAGAGGCGCCCGCTGGCGGTGAGGCTCCGGCGGCCGGTGGCGATGGCGACGAGCCCCTCTGCGAGCTCGATGCTCACGGGCTCTCCGGGCTCCACCGCCTCGATGGTCTGGCCCGAGAGGCGGGTGCCGACGAGGCGCTCCAGGGCGGCGCCGAGCGCCTCGGCGGGGTCGCGGCTGACCGGCAGGGCCAGGAAGGCCTGGTTGGCCTCGGCCCGGGCCGGCGCGAAGGCGAAGGCCTCGCCATGGGTCAACGTGGACCAGCCGGTGGGGATGTCGAAGGAGAGGCCGGCGAGGGTGAGGGTGCGACGGTCGGACATGACGACTCCGGGCAACGAGGCCCGCTCTGTCTATTCCGTCTCCGCCCCATCGGCTCCTCGGCCCAGCGGCTTGTGGGCGGGAGGCCCGCGCAGGCGCTCCAACATGCCGCTCAGCCCCTCGCGAAGCAGCAGCGCGCTCAGCAGGGCGCTGGTCATCGCAAGCGCGCCCCACTCGATGGGATCGTGGACGTGGTCCGCCATTGCGTGCAGGGAGGGCCCGATGAGCTCGATGGGGAGCGCGTCTGCGAGGAGGCCCACCCCAAGCCCCAGCGCCACGACCCGCCCGAGGCGCCGCAGGGTCACCCCCCAAGGCTCGCCGGCCCGGCGGCCGCCGAAGGGGCCGACCACCAGCAAGGCCAGCGCGGCGCCCAGCGAGAGCCCCTTGTGCACCAACAGCGCCGCCACCGGCGTCAACCCCGCCGCCGAGAGCCAGAGCGGGGCGCCCAGCAGGGCCGCACCGATCACGCCCAACGAAGCCGGAACCCCGGCGAAGGCATCGACCGGCAGCAAGGTCTCGCCAAGGGCCGCCACGCCCAGCCCCAAGGCGACCCACAGCAGGGGGGAGGCCAGCGCCGCCGACGCCTCCGCCTCTTCGGCCGGCAGGTCGCGGGGCGTGAACAGTCCGGCGAGGCCCCGCGCCAGGGCGAAGGGCGCGCCGAGCAGGGCCACCGTGGGCAGCAGGGCGGCCAAGGAGAGCGGCGAGCTCGGCGAGAGCAAGGCCTGCCGCAGCGACGGTCGGAGGCCCCCCCGCGCCATCAGCGCCACATGCACCGCCAGGGCCCCCAGCAAGGCCGGCGCCGCCTCGGCGGCCAGCCCCAGGAAGGCCTCGCCCATCGCCAGCTCCGCCCCCGAGGTGGAGGGCAGCGGGTGCTCGGCCAGCACCAGGATCGTGAACCCCGCCCCCACGAGGGCGCCCACCCCCGACGGCCAGCCCTGCACGGGGCGGCCGTGGCTGACGAGGTGCAGCAGCGAGCCCGCGACGAAGCACTGGGCCAGGATCAGCGCCTCGCCGGTGCTCCCCGCCAGGGAGGGCGCCCAGAACCAGCCCACCGTCTCGGCCACCGCCGAGAGCAGCAGCATGCCGCCCGCCAGCCTGCGCCCGCCGTGCTCGGCCACCGCCCGCCAGACCGCGAGCCCCATCGGCAGGCTGTGCAGCACCACCGCCACCGAGAGGGCCTCGCCTTCGTGGCCACCGGTGGCCAGGGCCGCCCCATCGAGGAGGCCATGAACCGAGAGGGCCACCGCGGCGAGCAGGCGGATCAGCCCTTCGCCAAACGAGAGCCGGTCGCAGCCCAGAGGCGTGGCCAGCCCGAGGAGGGCGGCCACCACGGCGGGCCAGCCAACGTCCACCACCCCGTGGGGCAGCACCTGCAAGAAGACCACGCCCGCGATCACCACCATCGTCGCCGCGTCGAGGCCGCTCGACAGGCGCGGGCTCCGCCCGAGGGGGCGGTCGACCAGCGGCGCCACACCCAGGGCGAGCAGGCTGAGGAGGAGGGCGGCCATTCCGACGACGTCTCTTGGGGGCGCGAGGGCGGCCACCCTACCCCGGCGGCCCCCTGGCGTCATGAGGCGGACTCAGGCGCCCTCCACCCAGCACGCTTTGCCGCAGAAGGCGATGCCCCAAAGCGGCGCCCGCTTCGCGAAGACGGGCGTCGTAGCGGCGTGCTCGCGCCTGCTCCAGGGCCACGGCAACGAGCCCGGGGCCCGCCTCGACGGTGGGCGCCCGCTTCATCTCGATCACCACGCCTGGGTCGCCCGCCTCCAGCGGGATCACCAGGATGTCGGCCCTCCCCAGGCCCGACTCCAGGTTCGAGGCCACCTGGTACCGCGGCCGAAGCCCGCACAACAAACCGAGCAAGAAGGCGTGGTAGCCGCGCTCCTTGTCGGGAAAGGGAAAGTCCTCCGCCGCCGACACCGCGAGGAGCAAGGCGCCGAGGTGCTCGCCAAAGCTCGCCGAGCCGCTCAGCAGCGCCTGGAGCAGACTGTCCACATCGGCCATTCCAAAGCGCATCTGGGAGAGCCACTGGTACGCCGACGAGCGCAGCGCCATCAGCGCGTCGCGGTTCGGCACCCGCAGCGTCACCTGCCAGGCCTCGCCATCCGAGGAGAC
>JBEIQK010000765.1:0-3141 GCA_040376505.1 Alphaproteobacteria bacterium
ACCGGATTCTCGGCTTCCTGCGGGGCTGTGAGCTCGATGGGGCCAGCCTTCCTGGGGGGAAGACGGCCTGGGCGTTTCGGACCTTGCACCGGCCCTGAGCCGGCGGGGAGGACGGTTCGCCCTGTAGCCAGCGCTGCACGCCCACCGCGTGCAGCGGGGCATCTTCGGCGCGCAGCGACGCCACGCTGGCCCAATACTCAGTCGTCGTCGCGCTCTCGGCCCTCGCCGCCCTCGCGCCCCTCGTGCTCCTCGCCGCTTCGGTGGCAGCGGACGCAGTCGGCGAAGTCGCGGATGCCCTCTTCGACATGCTCGGCGCGGACCCCGGCGGCGCTGTGCTCGTGGCATCCGTAGCAGGTGTAGCGCTCGAGGTTGACCGTGCCCGCGGTCGCGCCGGGGTGGCAGGTCTCGCAGCTCGCGCGGTGGGCGCCGGTGATTTGGAAGTACCGGCCGTGCTCGAAGCTGGCGGGGCGCCAGCCTTGGATCTCGTGGCAGCCCGCGCAGTCGGCGCTCGCGGCGCCAAGGCCCTGGTGGAGCGCGTCGGTGGGCGCCGCGTGGCAGGCGACACAGTCGCGCGGGTCGGCCGGGCTGAGCTGCGCGTGGTCGAAGCGGGCGTTCTCCCAGTCGGCGGTGTTGTGGCAGGTGCGGCAGCCGCCGTCGAAGGACTGCACCCGGCTGTGCAGCTTGGTGTCGGGGGCCACATGGCAGGCGGCGCAGTCATCGCGCTGATCGACGTCGAGCAGGGCGTGCTTGAAGCGCGGGACCGCTGCCGCGCCGTGCTCGGTGTGGCACGCGGCGCAGGGGGCGTCGCCCAAGGCCTGGTGGAAGCGCGCCTCGGTGAGCGCGGCGTCGGGGTCGGGCCGCTGGGGCGCCGGGGCGCCCGACACGAGGCGCACGCCGATGTCGGTGACCGTGTGGCAGGCTTCGCAGGCGGCGCGGTCGGGGCCGGCGAAGGGGGCGTGGCAGGCGAGGCAGTCGGCGGCCAGGGCGGCGTGGCCCGGCTGCAGCGGCCCCGGCGCGAGCATCGGCTCGGGGAAGGCGACGGCGAGGCCGAGGATGGCGACCACGTTGAGGACCACGACGAGGAGCACCCGGCGGTTCATGGTTGGCCCCCAAACAGCAGCACGGCGAAGATGTGGGCCAACGAGAGCACGACGAAGGCCGCCGTGATGGGGAAGTGCACCGTGCGCCACTGCTTGACGATGTCGACAGCGGCGGTGTCCCAGCTGAGCTGCTCGTCCAAGGCCTCGGGGCTCAGGCCCGACGCGAGAAGCGCGGCGCGGGTGTGCTCCAGGCGCGCGCGGGCATCTGCGAGCAGGTACTTGCCGGTGAGGCCGCTGCCGACGTTCGCCAGCATGGCGACCACCGCGAGCCAGGGCAGCGCCGCGTTGAAGTGAACCCCCGCGTGCACGAGGATCAGCGCCGAGCCCGCCCAGGACATCGCCTCGTGGGCGCGGAGCAGGGCGCCGGGCCGACCCCAGGCGATCCGCTTGCGCTTGCGGGCCGAGTAGAGAAAGGACGCCACGATCAACAGGACGCCGGGAATGCCGAGCCAGCGGCCGATCCAGCGCAGGCCGAGCACGTGGAGGGCCCCGTCGAAGAGGAGCGTGAGGGCGATGAGCCCAACGAAGGCGAGGAGGTGCGGCGCGATCTCTCGACCGACGATGTGGGCGGCATGAGCGGGTCGGGTCATGCGTCAAGCTCGATGGGCGAGGTGGGCCGGGCGACGCAGGGGAGACAATTGCCCGGCGCCGGGAGATAGACAGTCGGGCTCGGATAGCAGACAGCGCCGGACCGCAGCCCGACCTCGCAGACCCCGCAGCTGCCCTCTCGACAGGAGGAGGCGAGGGCGAGGCCGGCGCCCTCGGCGAGAGCGAGGATGGACTGGCCGCCGTCCCAAGTCAGGGTGCAGCCGCTGCGGCGGAAGGTGACTGGCTGCGGGTCGCTCCGGGTGGGCGCGGCGCTCAGGGTGGGCGCGGCGGCGGGCCCGAAGGCCTCGGCGCGCAGGTCGGCGGGGGCGACCCCCCAGGCGCGCAGCGCCGGCAGCAGCGTGGCCATCATCGCCGGCGGGCCGCAGACATAGAAGCGGTGCCGGCCGGCGGGCAGCGTGCGCCGCAGCAGGTCGATGTCGAGCAGGCCCACCGAGTCGGGCGCCGCGCTCGGCGGGGCCTCGGCCACCGGCGCGCTGTAGACCACGTGGACGCGCAGTTGCGGCGCGGCCCGGCGAAGGGCCTCCAGCTCGGCCCGGAAGGCCAGCTCGCGGTGGTCGCGCACGCCATAGTAGAGGACGGCCGGCCGCCCGTCGAGGAGCGCGCCGCCGTGCAGCATCGCGAGCAGCGGCGTGACGCCGATGCCGCCCGCGACCAGCACCGTGAGCGCGCCGGGGTCGGGCTCGAAGACGAAGCGGCCGGCCGGCGGGCCCGCGCGGAGCCCGTCGCCGACCCGGACCGTGTCGTGTAGCGCGGTGGAGGCGGACCCTGCCCACTTGACGGTGATGCGGTAGCGTTCGGTCGAAGGCGGGCCAGACAGCGAGTAGCAGCGCAAGGCGACGCCGCCGGCGCCGAGCGGGACCTCGACGATGATGTACTGGCCAGCGACCCAGGGCGGGAGCGGCGCGCCGTCGGCGGCGGCGAGGGTGAAGGAGCACTGCGTGCCGGCGGCGTCTTCGAGGGCGCGACCGACCACGCGGAGCTGGCGCCAGGCGGGGGAGGTGCCGGCCTGGGCAGGGACTTCGGTGGGCATGTCGGTGGGCGCGATCAACACAGTCGCAGCGCCTAGGGGCGCTTTGGCCGGGCTGGTCTCGTCGGCCTCGGGGTGGCGTCGCCGGGCGGCGGCGATGGCCCCGATCAGGATCTGAAGCACCACGGCGGCGAGGATGAGCGCGAAGAGGCTTGCGGCAGACACCTGCACCTCCAGCGGCGTGGGCGTCTGCGAACTATGTCGGGGGCCGAGCGGCGGGCACCGGTGGTGGGGTGGAAGGTGTTCCCGGTCAGGATTGTCGCGGGCGGGGAGGTTCTGGTGGCGCGGTCGGCCTCCATGGGGCTGAGCGGGACGGGGACCGCGATGGGGTGGCGAGGGGCGGGCGACAGAAGCGGCGGGCGGGGCTGGATCGGGCCGAGCACCTGAGCTTGGCCGTCCGCGCGG
>JBEIQK010000654.1:0-3825 GCA_040376505.1 Alphaproteobacteria bacterium
GAGCTCTTCGACGACATCAAGCTCTTTGTCGAAGGTGACGGCGGTCGGCGCGAAGAGTGGAAGCGCGTCGACTCCATGCTGACCACCAAGAAAGACGATCCGGTCTTCATGGTCGATCCGGTCGAAGGCACGCTCACCTTCGGCAACGGCATCCGCGGCAAGATGATGCCGGTGGGCAGCAACAACATCCTGGTCGACGTCTACCGCGTGGTGCCCGGCGCCAACGCCAACGTCGGCCCTGGCGCCGTCAGCATCCTCGAAGGGTTCGGCGACGTGTTGGAGGTCACCAACCTGATGCCCGCCTCGGGGGGCCGCGACGCCGAGAGCATCGAGGAGATCATCCGCCGGGCGCCGACCATCCTCACCACGCGGGATCGCGCCGTCACCCGGGCCGACTTCGAGATGATCGCCCGGGAGGCCAGCGGCGAGGTCGCCCGCGCCGCCTGCACCGGGCGGATGGACGCCGACGGCCAGGTGGGCGTGGTGATCCTGCCGCACCGCCGCGAAGGCGAGCGCATCCCCGACCCCTTCCTGGCGACCGGTCTGCGCGATCACGTCGGCCGCTACATGAAGAAGCGCTGCCTCATCAATGTGGACCCGGTGGTGCGCCTCGCGCGCTTCCTGACCATCGACGTCAGCGTGTCGGTGCGGCTGCGCCCCTACGCCAACCCGCTGCTGGTGCGCGAACACGCCGAGAAGTGGATTCGCAGCTTCCTCGACCCCTACGCCGGCGGCCTCGACCATGAGGGCTGGCCCTTCTCGGGCACCCTGTACAGTCAAGACGTCGCGCGCCTCGTCACCGATGTGGCCGACGTGCGCCACGTCGTCGACGTGCAGCTCTACGACATGAGCGCCAAGGTCAGCGAAGCCGAGATGGCCCGCGACGAGAGCCGCGCGGTGCCGGGCTGGGAGGAAGGCGAGGGTCGCGACACCCTCCAGCTCGTCGAACACGACCTCTTCGTCGTCCGCCGCATCCGCGTCCGCACCGAGGAGGGCAACGAGTGACCACCCACTGGCTGGCCCCCCGCGAAGCTGGCCGGAGCCAGGCCTCCGTCCCCGGCGACTACCGCTACCTCGAAGACGTCGTGCGCATCGGCTTTCCCGTGCGCGACGCCCGCACCTTCTTAAACCGTCAGCTCGGAAACCCGGTCAGCTACCGCCTCGTCGAGGCCCAGCGCGGCGAGCGGGTGGGCCATGTGCGCGAGATCGAGGTGGTGCCGGCCTCGGGCGGCGATGTGGTGCGGGTTCGGGCCTTTCGCACCATGCCCGACGGCAGCCCGGCCAGCTACTTTGCCCCCGACGAGCTGATCACGCTGTCGGCCCTGATCGAGACCGACTCGGGCGCAGCACCCCCCAGCCTCCAGCCGCGTGATCGCATCCTGCTGCACATCCCCGTGCGCAGCTACCTCCGCTTCCTGCCTGGCATCTACCAGGGGGGGGCACCGACGAGCCGCCGCGACGTCGCCCGGGTGAGCGAACGCCAGGCCCGCCAGCGCGGCGCCCGCGAGGAGTCGCGCACCACCGCCGTCGCTGCGCCGCAGACCGATCAGTTTCGTCGATTTCTGTTTCTGTTTCAGCACCTGATGACCACGGTGACCGACCGGATCGATCAGATCCCGGCCCTCACCGATCCGATGACCGCCGACGCCCGCTTTCTGCCCTGGATCGCCTCCTGGGTGGGCTTTGAGCTCGATGAGTCGCTGCCCGTGCACCAGCAGCGCGAGCTGGTCAAGCGCAGCATCCGGCTGTACCGCACCCGCGGCACCCGGCGCGGGGTCGAGGAGATGATCGAGGTGCTCACCGGCACCAAGGTCCAGATCGTCGAGCGCAAGAAGCCGCAGATCTCCATGATGGGGGCGATGACCCTCGCGGGCGGTCGCAACCTCGAAGAGCGTTACCTGCGCGGCGAGCCGCCCGGTTGCTTTTTGCTGCCGCCCGGGCGCTCGGTCACCACCTTCTTTGCGCTGCGCCTCGAAGACAGAGCCAGCTTCAAGAAGACACATGGCGAGCGCGCCCCGGCCGTGCTGCGCCGCATCGCCCAGATCGTCACCAACGAAAAACCTGCCCACGTCACCTTCACCATCGAGTTCGAGGAACGGGTCCGATGAAGAACGACCCCATCCTGCGCCGGCTCCGCCCCTTTGAGGGCCTGTGCATCACCGCCGGCGATCTGCTCGACGAGCAGGTCTACCACCGCCGGAACCTCCAGCGGCATCACCTCTTTCTGCATGGCCACGGCATTGTCCAGGGTTTGCAGGTTGAGCTGCAGCCCCGCAAAGACAAGTACGCCGCCATCATCCAGGCGGGCTTTGGCATCACCCGGATGGGGCAAGGCGTTCACCTGCCCGACCCCGCCGCGGTGCCGCTGGAGGTCCCGCGCAAGGACGGCGAGTACATGCTCTGGCTCTTCCATGTCGAGGCCCCCGACGATGGCGACCTGCGCCCCATCTTCGACACGGCCGAGAAGAGCAGCGCCCGCATGAAGGAGAGCTGTGCGGCTCGCCTGCACCCCGCCGACGAAGATCAGGCCGACGCTGTGGCGCTCTGCCGCATCAACGTGCGCCTGGGCCGCATGGTCCAGGTGTTGCTGCCCGTGCCGCGCGCCGGTCGGCAGAGCCGGGCCGCCGAGAGCTACTTGAAGCCCCGGGTGGTTGAGTTCATCCGGGTCAACAAGAAGATCGTGGTGTACCTCTTCCGCACCCGGCTGCTCTCCGAGCTCGACCTCGGCGCGCTGGGCTTCTTCTCGGCGCTGGTCTCTTCGGAGTTCCTGCTGATCGAGGAGGGCACCTCGGATCGCGTGCTCTACCGCACGGCGGGCGCCCTCATCGCCTACGCCCACGACTTCTTCAGCCCGCTGCCCCGCACCGTCGACCGGGTTGAACAGTTCAAGGAGTTCGTGCGCCGCGTCAACGCCGAGGTGCCGGCCCCTGATCAGGGCGACGAGGTCTGGCTGCGCTGGTTCGACAAGTTCGAGCGCCTGCTGCAGCCGCTCAACAAGATCGCCGACGAGCTCGGCGCCACTGCTGAAGCGCAGCGCTAACAGCGATGGCTGTCGATCCCTTCACCGGACAGAACCAGAAGACGGTTCGCGTCCGCGTGCAGGTCGTCGACATGAAGAGCTTCACCCTCGATCTGGAGGTGCCGACCTACCTCCCCGCGAAGGACATCACCCAGCGCGTCGCCCGCGACGCCGGGTTGTCGGCCTTCTGGGACAACGGTCGGCGCCGACTGTACTGGATGCGCGCCCGCGGCCGTCTGATGCAGGACGACGAGAACCTCGAACAGCTCGGCGTGATCGACGGGGAGCTGGTCTACCTGCTCCCCGAGCCGCCGGCAGGCGCTGGCGTTGACGAGCAGATCCCGGAGTACCCCGAGAACAAGGGCTACGCCGGCAAAGGCACGCTCACCATCATCGGTTCGCTCTTCGGCATGATGGCCTGGGCGGTGGGCTGGGGGGCGGCCCTGGTGGAAGACCGCAACCTCTACACCGTGATGCTGCCGGGTCTGGGGCTTGGCTTCCTGATCATCTCGCTCGCCCGCCATCTTTGGGGGGGGCAGGGCAGCAGCCCGCGCATCCTGCTCACCGGGCTCACCCTCTACCTGCTCATCGTGGTGATGGTCTTTCTGCCCGCGGCCTTCACCGGCAGCAGCGTGGTGGAGGTCTACGTTCAGAGCCTCGCGGGCGTGATCATGGGCCTCATTGGCCTGATGATCGGCTGGCTCGCCTGGTGGGGGGCGGTGGAGCCGCTGCCGCTCACCTCCCAAAAGGTGACCGCCGTCGAGGCCGCCGTGGTGACCGTGCCCTGCGGCATCTGCGGTCTCGGC
>JBEIQK010000909.1:0-2446 GCA_040376505.1 Alphaproteobacteria bacterium
AACTCTGACGCGCGGCACCGGGAAGACCTGCGAGCGTTCGTGGAGAGCCACCAGATGTAGACAGAGCGTCGCCGCTCGGTCCCGCAGCGCGCCGTTCAGCATCGCCTTGGTGACGCACTTATAGCGGGGCCTTCCGAGGGCGTCAAGGGCGCACCCCTCGAAAAAACGGGCGCCCGGGAAGAAGCGCAGGTGGCCCGCAGGGATGGCAGTTCGCCGGGCAAGGCGGTACGATGCTCATTGACGTGAGGTCTGCCATGCCCAGCTGTCTCGCACCTGCTCGCCGCGCCGCGATGCCCGTCACCGCGCTCGCGCTCCTGCTCAGCCCAGCCGCCTCCTGGGCCGAGGAGTACCACCCCGCAGGAGAGGTCATCCCCAACGCCGCGGCGGTGGACATCACGCCCGAGGGCTTTGACGCGATCACCGACCTCATCCCGGGCTTCATCCCCACGTCCATCGACATCCCGGAGATCAGCGCCGAGAGCAACACCAGCTTCCCGTCCTGCCTGGCGCTTGGCTACGGCTACTGGGTCACCAACGGCGCGGTCGCCGCCACGATCAACAGCGCGGCGATCACGCCGCAGACTGGGTACGTCGCCCTCGACATCAACATGGGTCTCGCCGTCAACAGCCCCTCAGACCCGATGTCGCTCGCCTTTGAGCTGCTCTGTATTGGCGACCAGTGCGATGTCTACGTCGACCCCTTCGACATCAACATCACCACCACGCTCGGCCTCGAGGTGGTGGACGACGGCACCCGCACCTACGTCGACGCCACCGTGGGAGAGATGACCGTCACCTACACGCTGGTGGGCGACGACATCCACCTCAGCGGCTGCGCCATCGGCACCATCGCCGACGTGCTCGATTTCTTCGGCATCAACATCTTCGACCTCATCATCTCCGTCGCCGGGCCCTTCCTCAACGACGCCATCGCCTCCTTCGGGCCGCAGATCGAGACCCTCCTCGAAGACGCCCTCGCTCAGGCTTCCATCGAGCAGCAGCTCGACGTCAACGGCATCGTCATCGACCTGGCCCTCGCCCCCTCCTCGATCGACATCACCCCGCAAGGGGCGCGCATCTACATGGACGGCGCCATGTCCACCGACGCGGCGGCGACCTGCGTGGAGGCCTGGGACCCGGGCGGCTCCATCGCCACCGACACCCCCTTGCCCGACCTCGGCACGGCGCCCGCCGAGGTGGGCGACTTCCACTTTGGCGTGCACCTCTCCGATGACATCGGCAACCAGGCCCTCTACGCGCTGTGGCGCGGCGGTCTGCTCTGCATGGACCTCGGCACCCTCATCGAAGGCGTGCTCGGGCCGCCCACCACTGGCCTGCTCGGCACCCTGGTGGGCGACACCTTCAACTCGCTCTTCCCCGACTCCAAGCCGATCGGGCTCTTCACCCGGCCCGAGGCGGCGCCAACCCTGGCCTACAACACCGACAACGACGCCGCCCTGCTGGTGAATGACCTGGGGCTCGACATCTACGCGGAGGTCGCGCACCGGCAGGTCTACCTCGTCGGCCTCAACCTCGACGTCGACGCCGGTGCCGACCTTAATTTCGACGCCGCCACGGGCCAGATGGCCGTCGGGGTCGACCTCGCCGAAGGGGCGCTCAACGCCACGGTGGTCGACAACGAGTTCATGCCCGACACCAACGCCGCCATCGAAGACCACTTCAACTCCTCGATCATGGGGCTGGTGCAGCCGATCCTGGAGTCTCAGTTGGGCGCCCTCACCTTCCCGCTGCCCTCCATCAGCGGCATGGGGCTCACCGGCCTCGACGTGAGCGAAGAGGGCGACGCCTCCGACTGGCTCGGCGTCTTCGCCGATGTCGGCCCGGTCACCTACACCAGCGAAGGCTGCGGCGCCGACGGCGGATGTGGCGGCGGCTGCGGCGGCGGCTGCGGCACCAGCGGCGTGCCGGGTGGGCGCTTCGCGCTCTTCAGCTTCCCGATCGCCCTCGCCTTCCTGCGTCGGCGTCGCGAGGACTGAGTCCCCACCGGTCTTCCGAACGAGGCCCGCCCCCTGGCGGGCCTTCTTCGTTGGGCCCCCAACGCGAAGAGGCCCGCCGGTGGGGCGGGCCTCTGTTCAACGAGCGGGGAGCCGCTCAGTGCGCGTGGGCCTGGCTCTTCGGCAGGACGTGGACATCCTCAGGGTTCGGGGCGAGGAAGGGGTCGGAGACCACCACCGTCGGCACCCGGCTCAGGAAGCCGACCACGAAGAGCATGAAGAAGCCCAGGAAACCAGCGGTCATGCCGAGCTCGGTGAAGCCCATCGGCAGGTTGTCGCCCTTCCAGATGCTGGGCATCACCACGGTGAAGCGCTCCAGCCAGATGCCAATCGCCAGGATGGTGGCGACGGTGAAGTAGCCCACAGGGGTCTTCTTCAGGCCGCGCGACAGCAGCATGGTGAAGGGGATCGGGAAGCACAGCGCCAGGGTG
>JBEIQK010000460.1:0-5307 GCA_040376505.1 Alphaproteobacteria bacterium
ACCGCCGAGGCCGCCGCCGCAAAGACCAGCGCCACGCCGGCCTGCCCCGCGGCGAGCAGCCCCGCCGAAGGGTGCAAGGCCAGGGGGTGCCCGTCCACCGACAGCCCCGCCACCGCCCAGAGATCCTGCAAGGCCGCTGCCCAACCCGGCTGCAGCGCCGCGCGCAGGCCCGCCCCCGCCGGGATCAACATCGCGAGGTTGACGAAGCAGAGCCCCAGCCCCAAGCCCAGCAGCCCCAACTGCGCCCGCCCGATCTCCGCCCGCCGCCCGCGGTGCTCCCGCCGAACCTGCAGCAGCACGGCCGCCGAGACGCCCAGAGACAGCAAGCTCACCACCGCCCGGGGGATCGGGTGGACGGTGGCAAAGCAGGCCACGGCGACCGGCAGCGGCAGCAGGAGCAGCCACCCGACCCATCGACTGGCGCCTGCGCCTCGTTCGGCGCCGCCGGCCGCATCTTGGGAGGGGATGGTCAAGCTGTGTTACCCGTCGGGGACTGGAGTTGGTGATGGATTACCCTGTTGACAGCCGCGTTGGTGCCCCTGTTTCTCCCCCGCCCGGCCGCGATGACGGCGCCTGGGCCGTCGCCAACAAGGGCGAGACCGAGGCCCTCCTTCTGCACTACTGGCAGATCCTCAAAAAACGCAAGCTGGTCGTGGGGATGTTCTGTTTTTTCCTCGTCACCACCGTCACGATCGCCACGCTGCTGTCCACGCCCTTCTACGCCGCCACCACGGTCATCCAGATCAGCCCCAAAGCGCCCACGGTCGTCGAGATGGACCAGGTGGCCGATCTCGTCTCCTCCTCCGGCGCCCAGGACGTGCAAAACTACTACGCCACCCAGTACAAGATCATCCAGAGCCGATCGGTCCTCTCCACGGCGCTGACTCGGCTGAAAGAGCAGCACGCGATTACAGATTTTGACGAGGCCGAAAAGCCGCTCGAAGCCCTTCGGCGGATCTTGATCGTCGAGCCGGTGCCCCAAACCCACCTCGTCAACATCACGGTGGAATTCCCCGACCCCGACAAGGCCCGCCTCTTCGCCGACACCGTCGCTGAAGCCTACATGGACAACAACCGCCAGCGGGCGCTCACCTCCACCCAGGAGGCCCTGGCTTGGCTGCGCGAGCAGGCCGAGAAGCTCCGCCAGCGCAAGTACGAGTCCGACCGCGCGGTGGGCGAATACAAGAGCCAGCACGATCTCGGCGGCGTGAACGAGCAGTACAACTCCACCCTCACCCAGCTCCGCAGCCTGCAAGAGCGCTGGAGCGCCGCCCATACCGAGGTGGTCGAGGCCCAGAGCATCTACCAGGAGCTGGAGAGCCAGCTCCGCACCGCCCGCGCCACCACCAACTACGCGCCCCTGGCCCAGCACCTCGCCGTCGGCCGCCCCACCTTGAACGGCCTGCTCACCCACCGCGACGAGCTGCTCCAGCAGCGCGCCGAGCTGGCCAGCAAGTATGTCGACGCCGCCCCGCAGATCCGCGAGGTCGACGGCCAGATCGCCGGCATCGAGAGCCAGATCCACCAGCAGGTGAACGACATCATCGCCAGCCGCAAGGCCGACGCCGACGTGCTCGCCACCCGCGAGCGCAACCTCAAGACCGAGCTCGACGCCTCCAAGAGCCAGGCCAAGCTGCTCGAAGAGAAGTTCATCGAGCTCAAATTCCTCGAAGGCAAGGCCGAGCGCGACGAGAGCTTCTACAAGAACATCGACACCCGCTTAAACGAGGTCGATCTCAGCAGCCTGCTGCAAAACAACAACATCCAGATCATCGACCGCGCCGTCCCCACCTATGATCCCATCCGCCCGGTGCTGCCGGTCAACCTCGCGATGGCCCTGCTCTTCGGCCTCGCCGGCGGCTGCGCCATGGCCTTCGCCATCGAGCACTTCGACTCCACCATCAAGAGCCAGGACGACATCGAGCAGCTCATGGGCGTGGCCTTGCTCGGCGTGGTGCCCGAGGTCGACCCCGCCGAGAGCCGCTCCTTGCCCAATGACGTCGACCGCAGCCTCTACGTCTTTGCCCGCCCCCGCTCCAACATCGCCGAGCACCTGCGGAGCATCCGCACCAACGTGATGTTCCGCACGCCCAAGAAGCCCACCCGCCGCCTGCTCATCACCAGCGCCGCCCCCCGCGAGGGCAAGAGCTTCACCTCGTCGAACCTCGCCGCCATCATCGCCATGACCGGCAACCGCGTGCTGCTGATCGACGCCGACCTGCGCCGACCGGCCCTGCACAAGCGCTTTGGCATGACCAACGACCGCGGCCTGCGCGACGCCCTGGCCGACGGCGCATCTTTCGACAGCGTGCGGCGCCACACCCACATCCCCGACCTCGACGTCATCGTCGCCGGCCCGCCGCCCCAAAACCCGGGCGAGCTCCTGTCCTCGCAGATGGCGCCCTTCCTGGCCGGGATTGAGGGCTACGACTTCATCCTCGTCGACTCACCCCCCGTCACCGTGGTGGCCGACCCGCTGGTGCTCTCCAACATGGTCGATGGCGTGCTCATCGTCGTCGAGGCCAACCGCACCGACCGCAACATGGTGATTCAGTCCTTCACCCGCCTGCGCGAGATGAAGGCCAACATCATCGGCGCCATCATGAACAAGCTGTCGGCCCGCACCGCCACCTACGGCTACTACAACTACTACAGCTACGGCTACTACTACGCCGACGGGGAGGGCGAAGGCGAAGCCCAAGGCGCCCCCCGCGAGCCCGCCGCGCGCTAGCCCGCCGTGCGAAGGTGCGAGGGCCGGCCGTCGATCAGGCCCTCGCGCCGGAGCTGCTGGTACTCGGCAAACATCAGACCGGCCAGCGCCCAGAAGAACCAGCCCAGGGTGGCCCGGTTGATGAAGGCGTTGCTGACCATGTTGGCCGCCGTCGCCGCCACACACATGCCGATGGTGTAGGCGCCGAACTGCCGGGCCCAGGGGTCGGGCGAGCGCTTGAAGACGACGAAGCCGCAGCGCAGGATGTGAAACTGCATCACGATGTAGCTCAGCGTGGCGATCGGCCCGACCTGAAAGGTCATCGTCAGGTAGTCGGAGTGGGCGTCGACCTGCCCGCCCTTGCGAAAGGTGTAGGGGTTAAACGCCTCCCGCGTGAGCAGCCAGTGCTTGCCGATGCCGAGCCCCAGCACCACATCGCCGAGTCCATAGGACAGGTACTCGCGGATGGAGGCGGTCCAGATGCCCATCCGCCCACTGCCCAACTTGGCCCGGCTCATCACCTCCTGATTGGGCAGGAAGAAGAGCACGAGGTCCTTGAACCGATCCTGCACCGCCGGCGTGAACGAAACAAAGACCAGCCCGATCAGGCCCCCCATGACGAGGATCCGCTGCCGGCCGCTCGCCCAGAGCAGCACCGCACCGAAGACCGCCAGGGCCAGCCAGGCCGTGCGCACATAGGTCTGGTACAGACAGAGCATCGCGATCACCGCCATGCCGCCGGTCACGAGCCGCTCGCGCTTGTCGCTCACCACCAGGGTCCACCAGATCAACAAGGCGCTGAAGGCCATCATCATCAGCGCGTGGTTGTGCAGGTTCTGGTAGCCGCCGAGCAGGCGCTTGTAGCCCGAGAGCATGAAGCTGCTGCCGTGGCCCGTGACCAGATGGTGCAGCGAGATCAGCACCGGGATCACGCTCACCATCGCGATGATCCGCGCGAAGCGCCGTCGGTCTTCGCGTGTGTTCACGAAGGCGCTCACCAGGAACATCATCAACAGCGGGTTGATGTACTTGGCCAGGATCTCCGCCGCCGAGCGCACCTCGAGGTTGCGCAGGCCGCCGATCAGCAGCACCAGAACATAGGGCAAGAAGGCCGGCATGCAGGGGTGCCGGTCGACCCGCCGCAGCTCCAGCACAAAGAGGATCGCGGCCAGACCGGTCACGCCGCCCGTGTAGATCTCCATCAGGTTCATGCTCAGCACCTTGCCGGGCAGCCACCAGAGCAGATCGAGCACCAGCCGAAAGGCGAAGAGGTAGAGCAGCGCCTGCGCGGGCCGGCTGAAGAAAAAGGCCACCACCGCGATGCCCGCCAAGGCCGCCCCCAACAGCAGGGGCGTCGCCTTCATGATCCCCACCGCCAGCACCAGAAAGCTCAAGACAAAGATCACGGCGAAGGTGATGCGCCGCTCTTCGCCCACCGAAGGGCGCAGCTCCTCCCAAAGCTCCGACAAGACCCGCATGATCACAGCTCCCAAAGCATGGTCGACCACAACAATCCTCCCCGCCATAGCCCATCCAGCCCCGGGAAGGCCCGCCCACCCCCCCGGGTCCCCAGGGCGAGCCCCGCCGCCGCGTTAGGGCCCCCAGGGCGGCTCCCCCCGCCTTCATTGTCTTGATCTCCTCTGTATGTTCGAAGGGATGGCCCCCATGCACCGCCTCTTTGTCGTCTTCCTCGCCCTCCTGGCCCCGGTCCTCGCCCTGGCCCAGGAGCCCGCCGTCTACAAAATCGGCCCCGGCGACATTCTCTCCCTGGTGGTGCACGAAGAGGCCTCGCTCTCCGGCGAATACAAGGTGCGCGAGACCGGTGCGGTCGAGATCCCCATCGTCGGCCGGGTGGAGATCGGCGGGCTCTCCCAGGACGAAGCCACCGCCGCCATCACCGCCGCGCTCACCGCCAAGTACCTGAAGAACCCCCACGTCTCGGTGGAGATCAAGACCTACGCCAGCCAGCCCGTCCAGGTGCTCGGCGCGGTGCGCACCCCCGGCACCTTCTTCTTAAAGGGCCCCACCACCCTGCTCGACATCCTCAGCCTCGCTGGCGGCGTGCTGGCCGAGAAGAGCTCCCAGGAGGTGCACATCAAGCGGGCCAGCGGCGGCGAGCCGATCACCGTCGACCTCGCCCGCCTGCTCACCCAGGGCGAAGGCAACCTGATCCTCGAGCCCAATGACGTGGTGCTGATCAAAGAAGGCGAATTTGTCTATGTAAACGGCGAGGTCAGCAAGCCCGGCGCCGTGGGGTGGAAGAGCGGCCTCACCCTCTCCCAGGCCGTCGCCGCCGCCGGAGGCGCCAACCGCACCGCCGCCCTGCGCACCGTCTACGTCGTGCGCGAAGGCAAGACCATCACCGTCAACCTGAAGAGCGTGCTCAAGGGCAAAGAGGCCGACTTCCCGGTGCGGCCCGGCGATCAGGTCTACCTCGGCGAGTCGGTGCTGTAGACGGGCCCGCGCTGCGGTACAGTGCGGCCCGCAACGCCCCGGAGAGCCCATGCGCCGCGCCCCCCTCCTGACCCTGCTCCTCCTCCTCACCCCCCTCGCCTGCGGAGACAAGGGAGGCGAGAGCGGCGATGAAGGCGGCGGCG
>JBEIQK010000447.1:0-5437 GCA_040376505.1 Alphaproteobacteria bacterium
CCGCATCTTGCCCAGCGAACCGGCGGTGAAGGCGGCCATTGAAGGGGCGCTGGGCCGATGATCCGCGCCCTGGGGCCGGTGTTGGTGGGGGCCCTCTACATCGGCCTCGCGCTGACCGAACAGGGCCCCCTGGCGCTCCGGATCGCCTGCAAGGCCGTGCCGGTCGCAGCCCTGGCGGCCTGGGTGTGGACGGGGCCGCGGAGCCGGCTGCGCGATGGCGTGGGCGTGGGGCTGCTTTTCGCCCTGGCCGGCGACATCGTGCTCGACCTGCCGGCCGCCTGGAGCTTCCTTGTCGGGCTCGCCCTCAACCTCGTCGCCCACATCGCGTACATCGTCGGCTTCTCGGGGCCGCCGCGGCGCCTCGGCGCAGGCTTTGCGCTCGCGGCCTTTGGCTTCGTTGGCGGGCTGATCGCGTTTTTGTGGGGCGGGCTCGGTGAGATGCAGCTCCCCGTCCTGGCCTACGCCACCGCCATCGGGGCGATGATCTGGCGGGCGGGGGCCCGGGCCGTCGATCGCGCTGGCTGGATCGGCTTCTTTGGCGCAGTCGGCTTCGCGATTTGCGACAGCCTCATCGCGCTCGACCGCTTCCACGCGCCGATCCCCGCGGTCGCCCTGCCGATCATGCTCTCCTACTGGTTGGGCCAGTGGGGCATCGCCGCCAGCGCCCGCCTCAGCCGCCCAGCAGGCTGACCAGCGCGGCGATGGTGCCCTCCAGGCCGAGCTCCTCGGTATGCAGGATGTGATCGGCCTGGCCGTAGAGCGGGGCCCGCCCGGCGAGCAGGGCCTCCAGCTCCTGGCGGGCCGCCGGCCGGCCGCGGGTGGGCCGGGTGTCGCCCTGATCGAGGACCCGCTGCAGATGGGCCGCCGGGCTTGCCTGGAGCCAGACCGTGCGGGCCCGGGAGCGGAGGCGCCCCCAGGTGTCCGGCGCCGTGACGAGGCTGCCGCCGGTGGCCAGGATCGCCGCGCCCGGCCGCGCCAGGGCCCGATCGAGGACCCTGCCCTCGATGAGGCGGTAGCCGGCCTCGCCGCGCAGCTCAAAGACCTCGGAGAGGCTCATGCCAGCCTCTTCTTCGACGAGGCGGTCGAGCTCGACGAAGGCGATCTGCAGCCGGCCGGCGGCGGCGGCGCCGATCGTCGACTTGCCCGCCCCGCGCATGCCCACGAGGGCCAGCTTGGCGGGCCCGCCAGGCCCCAGGCCGCGAAAGAGCTGCTCCAGCGGCAGGTCGAGGACGGCGCAGACGGCGGCGAGGCGCTCCACGCTGATGTTGCCCTCGCCCTTCTCCAGGGCCACGAGAAAGCGCGGCGAGACGCCGGCCTGATCGGCCAGGGCCGCCTGGGTGAGGTCTTTGTCGTGGCGGCGCTGGCGCAGGCGGGCGCCCAGGGTAGGCAACAGGCTCATGGTAGTGCAGTATACTGCATGACGAAAGCTTGCAAGGGCTGACATGGCGCAGTATACTGCCGGCATCCCCACCGAATAGGATGAGCCACCATGGGTGACTTCGAGTATCCGACCGTCGAGCTGCAAACCTCGCCGGACCGCTATGTCCACTGGGACCTCAAGTTCGAGGGCCCGGTCGCCACCTTGGTCATGCACATCAAGGAAGACCGGCCGATGTGGGCCGGTCGCTACGAGCTCAAGCTCAACAGCTACGATCTCGGCGTCGACATCGAGCTCAACGACGCGGTGATGCGCCTGCGCTTTGAGCACCCCGAGGTGAAGACGGTGGTGGTCACCGGCGCCTACGACAAGGTCTTCTCGGCCGGCGCCAACATCCGCATGCTCGGCATGGCGCCCCACGCCTTTAAGGTCAACTTCTGCAAGTACACCAACGAGACCCGGGTGGGCATCGAAGACGCCACCGAGAGCAGCGGCCAGCACTACATCGCCGCCCTCAATGGCACGGCCTCGGGTGGCGGCTACGAGCTGGCCCTGGCCTGCAAGGAGATCGTGCTCATCGACGATGGCAACGCCGCGGTCTCGCTTCCTGAGGTGCCGCTGCTCGGCGTGCTCCCCGGCACCGGCGGCCTCACCCGCCTCACCGACAAGCGCCGCATCCGCCGCGACATGGCCGATGTCTTCTGCACCAAGGCCGAGGGCTTCCGCGCCCGCGACGCCAAGAAGTTCCGCTTTGTCGACGACACCTACGCCCGCAGCCGCTGGGAGGGCAGCGTGAAGGCGCTGGCCGCCAAGCGCGCGACCGAGATGGCGGCGAAGTTTCCCCTCCGGCACGGCCCCGGCGTCACCCTGCCGCCGATCACCCGCACCGCCACGAAGGGTGGCTGGCGCTACTCCACCGTGTCGGTCGGCATCGACGGCCGCGTGGCCAGCCTGCGCATCGAAGGCCCCACCAGCGCGCCGGCCCGCTCGGCCGACTCCTGGCTCTTCCGCTGCTTCCGTGAGCTCGAAGACGCCCTGCTCGACCTGCGCATCAACCACCTCGACGTGGGCCTGATCCTGCTGGAGAGCAGCGGCGAGGCCGCCGCCGTGCTGGAGCACGAGCGCTTCCTCGTCGAAGGAGCCCGCAGCGACTGGTTCCTCGCCGAGTGCCAGAACTTCGTGGCCCGCACCCTGCGCCGCTTCGACAACACCAGCAAAAGCCTCTTTGCCATCGTCAAGCCTGGCCACTGTTTTGCCGGCGTGCTCTTCGAGCTGGTGCTGGCGGCCGATCGCTCCTTCATGCTGGCCGATGAAGACGGACAGAACACCCTGTCGCTCTCGGGGGCCCAGGCGGGCGCCTTCCCGATGGCGACCGGCACCACCCGCTTGAAGCTGCGCTACCCCGGCGACGACAAGGCCGTGGCCGCCGTCCTCGAGGCCGCCGAAGAGGGCCCCATCACCGGCGAGGGCGCCGATGAGCTGGGCCTCGTGACGGCCGCGCCCGACGACATCGACTGGGATGACGAGGTGCGCATCGCGGTCGAAGAACGCATCTCGCTCTCTCCCGACGCGCTCACCGGCATGGAGCAGAACCTGCGCTTCGGCGGGGCCGAGAGCGCGGAGACCAAGATCTACGGCCGCCTCTCGGCCTGGCAGAACTGGATCTTCCAACGTCCGAACGCGGTGGGCGAGCATGGTGCTCTCTCCCTGTTCGGGCATCCCGAGCGCCCTGTGTTTGACTACCGGAGGACCTGATGGCTACCATCAACTACGACGACCTCATCCCCAACAACGTCGACCTCTCCTCCGACAAGCGCCTGCAGCGGGCGCTCGAGAAGTGGCAGCCCGACTACATCGACTGGTGGAAGTCGGTGGGCCCCCAGGTCTTCAGCAACAATGAGATCTACCTGCGCACCGCCGTCTCCACCGAGCCGGGGGGCTGGGCCAACTTCGGCTACGTCCGCATGCCCGAGTACCGCTGGGGCATCTTCCTCGACGAGGCCGAGAAGGACCGCGTGATCCCCGGCGGCGACCACGCCGGCGAGCCCGTCTGGCAGCAGGTCCCCGGCGAGCACCGCAACGCGCTCAAGCGCATCATCGTCACCCAGGCCGACACCGAGCCGGCCAGCGTGGAGCAGCAGCGCTACCTCGCCAGCACCGCGCCCTCGCTCTACGACGCCCGCAACCTCTTCCAGGTCAACGTCGAAGAGGGGCGCCACCTCTGGGCCATGGTCTACCTGCTGCACGCCCACTTTGGCCGCGACGGCCGCGAAGAGGCCGATGAGCTCCTCGCCCGCCGGGCCGGCGACAGCGACAAGCCGCGCATCCTCGACGCCTTCAACCAGCCCTGCACCGACTGGCTGACCTTCCACTGCTTCACCTGCTTCACCGACCGCGACGGCAAGTACCAGCTCGGCGCCCTGGCCGAGTCGGCCTTCGACCCGCTGTCGCGCACCTGCAAGTTCATGCTCACCGAGGAGGCCCACCACCTCTTCGTCGGCGAGTCGGGCATGGAGCGCATCATGCGCCGGGCCGTGCAGCTCATGAAGGCGGACAAGAACGAGGACGCCCGCGCCCAGGGCGGCATCGATCTGGTGACGATCCAGAAGTACATCAACTACTGGTTCTCCTACTCGATCGATCTGTTCGGCAGCGAGATCTCCACCAACGCCGCCGACTACTTCGCCTCGGGCCTCAAGGGCCGCTGGCGCGAGTCCGCCGATCACACCGAGCACAGCGCGCTCAACCAGTTCAAGACCCTCGACGTGGTCGAGAACGGTCGCCTCTCCACCCGCGAGGTGCCCCTGCGCAACGCGATGAATGAGGATCTGCGCAGCAGCTACATCTTGGACGCCGAGCGCGTGGTGCGCCGCTGGAACAAGGCGCTGGACGAAGAAGGCATCGCCGGCTTTGAGTTCAAGCTGCCGCACCGCCGCTTCTTCCGTCGTCAGGGCATCTACGCCGGCCAGCCCTTCGACCTCTCCGGCAACCTGATGGACGAAGCGGCCTACCAGGGCAAGGTGGCCGACTGGCTGCCCAGCCAGGCCGACCGCGACTACGTCCAGAGCCTGATGAAGCCGGTCATCGGCACGGGCCAGTGGGCCAACTACATCGCCCCGCCCCGCCGCGGCATCCACGGCAACGCGCCGGACTTCGAGTACGTTCGCACCGACAACTAGGCGTGAACCGTCGGCCCCGGCCCGTGCAGAGCGGCGCCGGGGCCGACTTCGTTGGGGCTCAGCCGCGCCGAAAGGTGACCGCCCATTCGGCGTGGGCGGAGTGCGGGAACTGGTCCAGTCCCCCGGCGGCGACGGGCCGGTACCCCCGGGCGGCCAGGGTCACGGCGTCGCGCACGAGGGCCTCGCCGGCGCAGGCGAGGTAAAAGAGGGTGGCCGGCGGCGCCTCCGTCGCGGCCAGCAGGGGCAGGAGGGGGCCGATGCCCGAGCGGGGCGGATCGACGAAGAGCAGGTCGGCGTCGAGCGAATCGGCCTTGTCGCGCACGGTGACCTTGGCCTGCAGGCCGGCCTCGTGCAAGCTGCGGTCGAGGCCGGCGCGGGAGAGGGGCTCGCTCTCGATGGCCACCACGCTCTTGCTGCGTTGGGCGAGGGGCAGGGTGAAGTTGCCGGCGCCGGCCCCCCACTCGATCACGCGGCCCAGCGGGCCCTCGGGCAGCAGGTCGCCGACGAGGGCGTGCAGGGCGCGGTTGGCCTCGTGGCCCGGCTGAGAGAAGGAGCCCACCGCCTGGTAGATCGGGGCCGCCCGCACCGGGCTGGAGGCCCCCTGCCGCGGGTCGGCCAGCAGCCAGCTCTCGGTCCAGGGGCGCAGCTCGGGCTCACTTAGCTTGAAGCCATCGGCCTCTTCGCCGAGCGGCAGCGCGCGCTTGCGCTTCTGGCCGAGCTCCACCACCACCCGGGCCTCTGTCCAACGCCGCAGCCAGGCGCCCTCCTGGAGCAGGGCGAGACAGTCGAGGTTGGCCAGATCGATCCACAGGCCCAGGCGGCCGGCCGGCGAGACGCGCAGGCGCAGGCTGGCCCGGGGCAGGGGAGGGGGATCGGCCCG
>JBEIQK010000878.1:0-2609 GCA_040376505.1 Alphaproteobacteria bacterium
CGACCGGCTTGACGATGGTCTTGGCGGCGTCGATCTCGGCCTCGAGCACGCTGAAGACCTCGCTCTTGCCGTCGTGATCGAGGTCGGCGGCCATCACCTCTTTGGCGTGGGTGTGCGGCCCGCCGTCGACCACGCTGCGCGTGTACTTGCCGTCGGCGAAGGTGTACATGACGATCTCGCCGGCCTGGCTGGCGTTCGCCTTGTTGCGGTCGCTCGGGGTGGCGTAGAACTCTTTCTTGCCGTCGCCGTCGATATCGCCGATCTCGATCTCGTGGACGAAGGTGTCGGCCTTGGCGTCCAGCTCGATGACCTCAGGCGGCGCGCCGCCCTCGCCGGGGTTGTAGACGACGATGACGCCGCCGTCGTGGGTGGCCATCACCAGCTCGTCTTTGCCATCACCGTCGACGTCGCCGATCTCAAGGTCGCGCAGGCGGTTGAACTGGCCGCCCCAGCCCTCGGGCTTGCCCCAGAGCAGCTCGCTCTGCCAGGCGCCGTCCTTCAGGGTCCACTTCTTGAGCAGGGCCTTCTCGGCGCCGATGGTCAGCAGCCCGCCGTCGGGCGTGGGGATGGCCTTGTGAAAGACGTTGCTGTCGCTGTCTTCGAGCTTCAGCGCCGACCAGCCGGCCGCGCCCTGGCGCCAGATCTGCAGGCGGGCCGGGCCCGGCTTCTGCTTGCCGGCGGCGTCCTTGTAGAACCACGCCTGGGAGAGCAAGATCGCCGAGGCCTGGGGGCCCTCGATCTTGTCTTGCACCGGGGCCGGCGGGCCGCTGGCCGCGGCGTCGCCCTTGGCCTTGCCCTTGTCGGCCTGCGCCGCGGGCTTCGGCTCTTCGGCGGGCGTGGGGGCCTCGCCGCCGCAGCCCGCGAGGGTGAGGGCGGTCACCGCGCCCCCGATGAGGACGCCGAGCAGCGCGCGATGGTGGGAGGTGCTGAGCGTGGACATGGGGGCTCCTGTGAGGGCTTTGTACGGGCGGCGGCCGTTATCGCCCGCGCGATCTCGGTACAAGGAGCGGGGCTCGCCCCACCCCCCTGCACACCGATTCACTTGGAGCGCTCCACATGGACCCTGCAACGACCCCTCCGCCGGCCGCTGGCCCCACCTCCGCCCTCAACGGCCTGGCGGACCGGCTCGCGCTCGGCGACAGCCCGTCCTGGCTGGTCGCGATCATCCTGCTCGTCATCGGCCTCGTGATCGCGTCGATCGCCGGCTCCACCGTCGAGCGCCTCACCAACAAGGTCGCGGTCGGCGGCGCGCGCTCGCGCTTCCTCGGCGGCCTGGTGCGCTGGCTGGTCACCGCGCTGGCCCTGCTCACCGCGCTCGAGCGGGTCGGCGTCGAGACCAGCAGCCTGCTCGCGGTCCTCGCCTCGGCCGGCCTCGCCGTCGGCCTCGCCCTGCAGGGCAGCCTCGCCCACTTCGCGAGCGGCGTGCTGCTGCTGATCTTCCGCCCCTTTGACCTCGGCGACGTCATCTCGGTCGCCGGCCAGGCCGGCCAGGTCGTCGACATCGGCGTCGTGGCGGTCACCCTCGAGACCCCCGACAAGCAGCGCGTGGTCATCCCCAACAGCGTGGTCACCGGCGGCGTGCTGGTGAACCTGACCCGCTCGCCCCTGCGCCGGTTTGAGGTGCAGGTGAACCTCGGCTACGGCGTCGATCTCAACAAGGCCGAGGCCGTGTTGACCGCCGCCGCCCGGTCGGTGCCCCTGGTGGCGGCCAGCGAGCCGATCGACGTGGTCATCGTCCACCTCGGCGCCGGCGGCCCCGAGCTGCTCGTGCGCGCCTGGACCCGCGGGCTCGACGTGCCCGACGCCGGCCCCGCCCTGCGCCGCCAGATCATCACCGGCCTGCAGGCCGCCCAGATCAGCTTCCCGGTGCCCGGCATCGTCGTGCACCAGCCCCGCGCCTGATCGTGGCGGGGCGCGCGCTCAGGGCAGGCGCACCACGCGCAGGTTCACCAGGGCCGCGCCCCCGCCCATGCCGAGCACGCCCGGGTTCTCGACCTGGAGCGTGCCGGCCTGGGCCAGCGTGCAGCGCAGCTCGGCGCTGGTGCCCTCGGGCGCCACGCAGCCGGCCTCGTCGCCCGACTTGACGCCCTCGAAGCTGACCTTGACGCCCTGGTCGCTGCCGGCGGTCACGAGGTAGCTGCCGGGCTCGAGCGGCAGGCCGAAGGACTTGCTGTCGTCGAGGGGCACCGCCTTGCGCGCGGCGACCTCTTCGCTGATCTCGACCTCGACCGTGCCGATCTTGTCGCCGATGATGGCCTTGATGCTGGCCTTGCCCCGGCGCAGCGCGGTCACTGACCCGCCCTCGCCGACCTTGATGATGTTGGGGTCAGACGGGGTGACCGCCAGCGGCGCGCCGAGGATGGGCTGGCCATCGAGGCCGATGACCTCGAAGGTGAACGGCCCGATGCCCGCGGGCTGGACCACCCCGGCGGCGTCGGGCACCAGCGTCGCGGCGAGGGTCGGCGGGGTCGCCTTGACCTCGGCGATGAGCATGCACTCGATGACCACGTCGTGCTTGACGCTGCCCGCGCTGAGCGTGGCGGTGCCCGTGCCGTAGCGCTGGCACTGCAGCTCGCCGTTGTTGCCGAGCTTGAGCAGGGCCGGATCGC
>JBEIQK010000616.1:0-4068 GCA_040376505.1 Alphaproteobacteria bacterium
CCACGGGTCGCGGCGCCTCGACAGGGCGGGCCGCGGGACGGGCGACGGCCCCCCACCGATTGGGCTCGGCCGGCTGCGGCGCCGGGATCGGCGCGGGTGCTGGCGGTGCCGGCATCGGTGCGACGGCCTCAGGCTCGTCGTCGGTGGCGCCGGGCGAGCGGGGGTTGCTGCGGCGCTGCACCTTGCGGTTGGGCGGCGGGCTCCAGGCCTGGACGGCGCTGCGACCGGCGACGCCATCGCCGTCGCGTTCGTCTTCGTCCAGCATGGCGCGGAGCTGCTCGCGGCTGGCGGCCAGGGTGCTGGCCTCGTCGGGGCGAGCGCCCTGACGGCTCACGGCGTTGCTGACCGAGGACATCACCTCGGAGAGCGAAGGCCCGGTGGCCTCCGCCGACGAGAGGGCCCCGCGAACGGCGGCCAGCAGCTCATCGCCGCCGCCGTAGCGGTCTCCCGGCGCCGGGCGCATGGCCCGACCGAGCAGCTCGCGCACGCCATTGGGCAGCACTTCGCGCAGGCGGAAGAGGCGGCGGCTGCCTTCGCCGCGGGCGGCCTGCTGGCGGATGTCGTTGACGAGGCCGTCGTAGACCGGCTTGCCAGTCATCAGCTCGAAGGCGACGAGGCAGAGGCCGAAGAGGTCGCTGCTCAGGTCTTCGGGGGCCGACTCCATCCGCTCGGGCGGACAGTACCGGAAGGAGTCCTCGCGGGGCACCCGGCTCGGGTCCTCGTGGAACATCAGGATCTCGACCTGGGGCAGCGCATGGCCGATCAGCAGCACCTGGCCGTCTTTCTTGAGCAGGACGCGCCAGGGCGTGATGCCGCCATGGGAGTAGACCCCGTGGGCCCCCCCGGCGTCGGCGGCCTCGGTCAGGATCTGTCCGGCTGCGTAGATCAGCTCCAGGCCGGCACGGACCCCGGCCGGCTGGCCCTGATCGGCCATCGTGCGGATGACCTCGGCCACGCTCCAGGCCGAGCCCGTGGGGTAGAGGAAGGCGCCGTGGCCGGGATCATCGCCGACCAGCTCGACGAGACCGGTGACCATGGGCGACTCGAGGAAGCCCCGCACCACCGTCAGCGCGTCGTTGATGGCGTTGTGCCCGCGGTACTCGGGGTGGAAGACCACCGCGGTGTGCTTGAGCCCCCGCGGAGAGTCCAGCTCGATGAGATCGGAGCCCGGCCCCCGTTGACGGCGACCCGTGGACTTCAGCCCGCCGATCACCTGAGGCACCGCGCCACCGCCGCCCGAATTCGAAGAACCCACCATCGCGACCGATCCTCGCGCCGGAGTGTAACCGCCGCCACAGCCGGCCGGCCCACCCGACCGGTTACCCCTGACCCGGCGAGGACGGCATGGCCACAGGCTTCGAGCAGCGCAAGCGAACAGACAGCAAGGCCCCCGAGACCGACCAGAAGCTCGACCAGCAGCAAAAGCAAGATCTGGAGCGGGTCGAAGAAGGCCAGGAGCTCTCGGCCGACGCCGCCCAACGCCTCGCGCCCCAACTGGGCAACCAGGCCCTCGCCGCCTTGCTCGGCCGCCAGGGCTCCGGCAAAGGGGGCGGCGAGAACGAGCAGGAAGAAGAGCTGATCGAGGAGGTCGCCGAAGACAAAGACCTCGATCAAGAGCTGGAGGCCCCCCAGATGGGCGGCGGCGGGTCGGGGGGTGGCGGGGCCGACCCCAACGCCGAGGGCGACCCCTGGGACATGAGCTTTCTCTTCGGCGGCGACGATGATCCCGACGATCCGCGCGCCCCCACCCGCATGCGCCGCCTGCGCGACTCGCCGCTCCGCCAGCTTCAAGAAGAGGACCCCTTCGCTGAACAGTTTGAAGAAGAGGAAGGCGAGCCCGAAGAAGACGCCCTGGCGGGCATTCACACACATCTGGGCGAGATCGAGCCCCGCGGCGAGGCCGATCGCCCGGGCGACACCGTCTACATGACCGTGGAGTCCTCGCTGCTCGATCCGGGCCCCTTGCTGCGCCTCGACTTCAAGCCCGAAGACCTCGTCCTGGCCGACGGCCTCTACGATCCCGTCGGTCGGCCGGCCGAGATCGGCCGCTTCCTGGCCGAGGCCGGCGCCAGCCCCCAGGCCCGCGCGGTCGGCCGCCTGCTGGGGGAAGGCCTCGCCGCCTTGATGCCCACCGCCGGCGGCTTCGCCGGAGGCGTGGCGCGGCTCTCCAGCCTCGCCGTGGTGGCCGAGGCCTTGGAGGGCGGCCGCGACGAGACCGATCGCGCCGTCTCCCTCGCCCTGTCGATGCAGGTGTGGGAAGAAGCGGTGGCGGCGGCCCGCCCCCTGGCCGAAGAGGGCCGTCTGCACGCCGCCGACGTCCTGGAGGCCGCCTTGGGCGGGGCCCTCGTGGAGTCGGCCAGCCGGGCGCGCCAGCCCGAGCCGAGCCGCCTGGGCGGCGCCGCCCTGGCTCGAGTGGTGCCCGAGGGCTACACGCCGGAGATCCCCCCCCTAACCTTTCCCATGCCCAACGCGGTCGATGAGACGCAGGAAGACGACGTGCTCGCCCTCGACGCCCTGCTCACCAGTTGGCTGCAAGGCTCCGAGGGCGCGCCCATCGAGCCCCTCGACGCAGGCGTGCTGCCCGAGCACACCGAGCCGATGCAGCACGCCGCCCGCTACCTCCTCAACGCAGTGGGGCGGGCCCAGGTGGAGCTCGCCGCCGCCGCGCTGGCGGTGCAGCAGGTGCGCCCCGGCACGCCGGTGCGGGCGGTGCTGGTGCACGGCGACAAGGCCCTGCGCCAGCTCGCGCGGGGCATCATGGCGGTGGTCAACCGCCTCGAAGAGCTGCCCGGCGAGCCGATCGAGGAGTCCGGCGAGGCGGCCACCTGGGCCCACGATGAGCTGTCCGGCGCCAAGGAAGGGCTGGGGAGCCTGCGGAGCTGGGCCTTCTCGGCGCTGGCCGGAGCGATGGACCGATGAGCATCGACGCCCTCTTCGCCAGCCCCCTGCTCGGGCGCGCCCGCCAGCGCGCCCTGCACCAGGCCGGCACCCTGGCGATGGCCCTCTTGGACGCCCCCGATCCAGTGGCCGAGGCCCGCCTCCTGGCCTGGGGGGCCCTGCACGCCCAGATCGCCCGCGCCCCCGACGCGGATCGGCTGCTGCTCGACGCCATGGGGCGCTGCGCCCGGCTCGGTCGGCCGGTGGAGTCGATTCGCTGCGGCCTCGCCTTTGGTCGTGCCCTGGCCCAGAAAGACGACCCGGCCCTGGCCGCTCGCCGGGCCCTGCCGCACATCGAGGCGGCGGCCGATCACCCAAGCCTCGCCGGTGACGCCGCGCTCACCGAAGCCTTCGTCGAGCTGGGCGATGTCCGCGACAACCTGGGGCGCGCCCTGGCCCTCCTCCCCTCCCCGGCCCGCGATCACGACCGCCTCGAGGCCCACCTCCGCCTCGGCGAGGCCCTGCGCGCCGGCGGCGATCGGTCGCGGGCGGAGCCGCAGCTCCTGGCGGCCTGGGAGCTGGCCCAGCGCCACGAAGACGGGCCCGGCATCGTTCACACCGGCGTCGTGCTGGCCGGTCTGCGACTCTCGATGGGCCAGCGGGCGGCGGCCCGGCCGATCGTCCAGGCGGCGTCACGCTGGGCTTCTGCCGACGCCCTGGCCGCCCAGGCCCTGGGCACGGTGGCGATCGCCCTGGCCATCGAGGCCGAGGACTGGGCCGAAGTGGAGCAGCAGGCCGATCAGATCGAGGCGGCCGCCTGCGCGCGCCAGAGCCCGCTCGGACGGGCCGACGCCGGGATCGCCCGGTCGGTGGCCCGCTGCGCCCGCGGCGAGGCCACGGCGGCGGTGCAGGGCCTCCTCGTGCTTGGCGGGGCCCTCGCCGAAGAGGGGCACGCCGCCGCGCTCAACCTCGTCAAGGCCCGCCTCGGCGAGTTGCGCAGCCAGATGGGGGCCGAGGCCTTCGATCCGCTGCTGGGCGCCTAACGAACCCGGGCGTTGCAGACGCCGCAGAAGCGCGGATCGCCGCGGTAGACGGCGAGGCGGGCGTTGAGGCAGCCGGAGTGGAAGGTCTTGCCGCAGCCAAAGGAGCAGTCGGCCCGCACCTCTGGCGTGACGCCGAGGCCGCAGATGC
>JBEIQK010000557.1:0-4451 GCA_040376505.1 Alphaproteobacteria bacterium
ACCCACTGAAACCAGTCTTCGTCGTCGGCCTCGTGCAAGGAGAGGCCCGACAGGGTCACGCTGGCGCTCGACCACAGGCCGGTGCCGACCTCGCCGAGATCGTAGGCGTCGGCGCTGGTCTCGTTCAGCTCGTAGGTGTCCCACCAGTCGTCATTGACCATGCCGTCGCAATCATTGTCCAGGTCGTCGCAACGCTCGACCTCACCCGGCGAGAGGTTTGTGTCACCATCATCACAGTCGCCTTCGTTTTCGGTGTAGCCGTCGCCATCGTTGTCGAAGTTGTTGGGGTCCTTGACCTCGATGACCACCGTGCTGCTGCCGATCTTGCCCTCTTCATCGGTGGCGGTGAGGGTGACGACGTGGTTGCCCTCCACCAACGAGGCGCTGGTGGCGGTGTTTCCGGCGCTGTCGGGGTAGCCGCTGAGCAGGGTGCCCTGCAGATCGGTGGCCCAGCTCACCGCGAGGAGATTGAGGTCGGTGGCGTCGTCGCCCACCACACCTTGGAAGACCACCGGCACGTCGGTCCAGTAGGGGCTCGCGGCGGCGGAGGGGCTGGTGATGGCCACCGTCGGGCGCCCATCGTCGATGATCTCGATGACGACGTCGTCAGAGCCGGTGTTGCCGTCGGCGTCGAGCCCCTCCACGGTGACCGTGTGGGCGCCGAGCGACAGGGTGCTGAGGTCGACGTCGATGCGGCCGTCGGTGGCCGGCAGGCCGCTCCAGACGACGCCGTCGCGGCTGCTCACGAGGGTGGCGGCCAGCGTGTCGGCGGCCTGCTCGGCGTCGGTGATCTTGCCGACAAAGGTGACGGGGTTGCCCTGGCCGAAGGTCTCACCCTCGCCGGGGCCGGCCAGCACCACCGTCGGCGCGGTGCCCACGCCGCCGTCGCCGCCGTCGGCCCCGCCGCCGCCGGTGACGGTGACCTTGACCGCGTCGCTGGCGCTCTCGCCGTCGGTGTCGACGACGGTGAGGGTGAGCACATGGTCGCCGTCGGTGAGCGAGGTGACGCCAAGGAGCACGTCGCCGGCGCTGCTGGCGGGGCTGCCGCTGCCGAGCTCGCCGTCCACGCTGCTCGACCAGGAGACCAGCAGCGACATCGCGTCGTCCTGGGCGTCGCGGGCCACGCCGGAGAGCTCGATCAGCGCGGAGCCATCGACCATGGCCTCGTCAACGGGGCTGATAATGCTGGCGGAGGGCGGGGTGTTGTAGGGCGCCACGAGCTTGTCGCTGCAGGCGGTCAACACGAAGAGCAGGGCGAGGCGGGAGGCGGGCATCGGGACCCCAGGGATGCCCCACGATACATCAAAACGCGGCCGGCTGCCGATGTCGCGGGGCCTATCGCTGCCGGCGGCGGGGGTTATTGCGTATCATCCGCCGGCGTATGATGACGGCCATGACCTTGGCCACCGCCGAGAAGAGCGCCTCGGGGATCATCTTGTTCTCCCGCCCTTCCTTGTACAAGGCGCGGGCCAGCTCGCGGTTCTCCACCTGGGGGATGTCGTGGCGGCGGGCCTCGGCGCGGATCTTCATCGCGAAGTGGTCGACCCCCCTGGCCAGCACCACCGGCGCTGACGCCTCTTCTTTGCGGTAGCGAATGGCCACGGCGTAGTGGGTGGGGTTGGTGATGACGAGATCGGCCTTCTTGACGTTGGCCAGGGCCTGGCCCATCGCGAGCTGAAAGGCCCGCTTCTTTCGGGCGGCCTTGATGTGGGGATCGCCTTCGGTCTGTTTGCCTTCTTCCTTGACCTCCTCCTTGGTCATCATCATCTGCTCTTGGAGGCGGTACCACTGATAGGCATAATCCAACACAGAGAGGACCATCATCACCGGCAAGGCCCGGTAGAGCACCAGCAGCACCATCTCCAGGTAGGCCGCCAGCAGGCCTGAGGGCTCTCTGTACATAAAGGAGGGAAAATAGCCGGTGTCTGCGCTCACCGCCGTCCACAACATCCAGCCGATCAGGCCGAGCTTGGCGAGCCCCTTGGCCAGCTCGACCAGCGGGGTGCTGCTGAAGTACTGCTCTTTGATGAAGCCCATCGGATCGATGCGCTGGAAGTCGATCTTGATGGGGTCTTTGGGGATGTTGGCCCGACCGTGAACGAGCCCGATGGCCACCGTGCCGATCCAGATGAGGCCCAAGGTGGGGAAGAGCGCCATCGCCAGGAAGTACATCACCCGCCCGCCAATGTTGATGGCGTCTGTGGCGTTCATGTCGCCGACGGGGATCATCGAGATGGCGATAAAATAAACAGAGGCGACGTCTTGAAAGATGAAGGGCGCGCCGTTGATAAAGACCAAGGAAGCGAGCGCCAGCCCGAGCCCGGCCGTGATCTCTTTGGACCGCGGGATCTTGCCTTCTTCGAGAAACTGTTCAATTCGTCGCCCTGTCGGCTCCTGTGACCTCTCCTGCCCGGAGTCGTCGGCCATGGCCTAGCCTCCGATCGCGCGGGTGAGGATCTCTGACATGGCGCTGATCGCCTCTTCCATCAGGATCAGGTGGGCGCCGAGCATGTGGGGCAGGGCCAACGTGAAGACCACCATGCCGCCCGTGACGGTGAGCACCATGCCCAGGCTGAAGAAGGCGTTCATCGCGGGGGCGATGCGGGTTACCATGCCAGTGAAGAAGTTGAGCAGAAAGACCATCACCAGCAGGGGGGCGGAGAGCTGCATGCCGATGGCGATGATGTTGGCGCTGATGTCGAGCCAGACGGTGCTGGCCGAGGTCAGGTTGGTGGCGCCCCCCACCGCCACCACCTGGAAGGAGCGGGCGATGTTTCGCACCATCACGAGGTGCAGGTCGGCGCCAAAGAAGCAGGCGGTGGCCAGCAGGGTGGAGAGGATGCCCAGGGGGCCTTGAGAGATCTGCAGGCTGGGATCGTACTGGATGGCGGCGCCGTGGCCGATCTGTACGCTAAACAGCTCACCGGCGAGGGCGATGGCGCCAAAGGCGAGGCGCACGGTGCCACCGAGCAGCACGCCGAGAAAGACCTCGGTGGTCATGCCCCAGATCAGCAGGGTCAAGGTGGGGGGTGCTGTGATCGGCGGCAGGAGGGGGGCGATGATGGCCGTGAGGCAGAGCGCACCCAGGATGCGCACCAGGGGCGGGACGCCGACGCTGCCGAAGCCCGGCATCACGAGGAAGGCGCCGCTGATGCGCCCGGCGACGAGGGCGCCGGTCACCAACCAGCCGAGGATGGGCACGCTACTCGTTGACCTGGGCGACCGCCTCAAAGGCCCGCGTGCCAAAATGAACCGCCTGGTCGAGCATCCAGGGGCCCAGCAGCACCATCAGGCCAAAGACGGCCATGATCTTGGGCACAAACACCAGGGTCATCTCGTGAATCTGCGTGACGGCCTGCAGAATGGAGACGACCATGCCCACGAAGAGGGCGATCAGCAGGATGGGGCCGCTGATCAGGGCGATGGTCCACATCGCCTGCTGACCCCACTGAATCGCTTCGTTGATCGACATACCGGCCTCCTACACGCCAAAGCTGCCGGCCATCGAGCGGATGAGGAGGTTCCATCCGTCCATGAGCACGAAGAGGAGGAGCTTGAAGGGGAGCGAGATGATCACCGGCGGCAACACCATCATGCCCATGCCGAGGAGCACGTTGGCGACGATGATGTCGACGACCAGGAAGGGGAGGTAGATCTTGACGCCGATGACGAAGGCGGTCTTAAGCTCGGACATCACGAAGGCGCTGACGATGGCCGGCGTGGGCACCTCTTCGAGGGTGGCCGGGGGCGGGATCTGGCCGATCTCCATCACGGCGGCGAGGTCGGCGCGGCGGGTGTTGGCCAGCATGAAGCGCCGCATCGGCTCGACCCCGCGCTCCAGGGCGTCGATCGTCTCCATTTCGCCGGCGAGGAAGGGGTCGACCGCCTGGTCTTTGACCTCGTTCAAGGTCGGCCGCATGATCAGCAGCGACAGGAAGAGCGACAGGGCGACCAGCACCTGATTGGGAGGCGACTGCTGCAGCCCCAGGGCCTGGCGCAGGAGAGAGAAAACAATCACGAAGCGCGTGAACGGTGTCATCAACAGCAGGATGCCCGGCAAAAAGGACATCGTGGTGAGGAGCACGATCAGCCGAACGCTGGAGGCGACTGGCAATTGCCGCGCTTCTTCGGCGAGGGTCATCGCGCCGGAGCCGACGGGATCGACGTCCTGGGCGAAGGCGAGGCCTGGAATCAGAAGAAAGAGGCCCGCGCAGAGCAAGGGCAGGAGGCTCCAAAGCCGGCTCATCCAAGCCCTCCACGGGGCGTGTAGCCACCCCCTTTGCGCCGGGCGGCGGGGTTTTCGTCGTTCTCTCCGCGCTCGGCGAGGACCTCGGCGATCAGGTCGTCGCGGTCTTCCAGGCCCGCCGGGAGGCGGCGAAGGCGTGGGCTCGGCGCGCTGCGCGGGTTGCCGAGGCCGGCGGCGGGCTCTTCGGCCTCGCGCAAGGCCCGGT
>JBEIQK010000321.1:0-6928 GCA_040376505.1 Alphaproteobacteria bacterium
AGGCCGAGCAGATCGACGGTGATCGTCGGCCCGCCCGAGGCATCCGACCAGGACTTGCTGACCGGGAAGAGCTCCACCAGCCCCTGGGTGAAGAGCGCGCCCAGCAGCGCATCGTCGAGGCCGTGCTCGATGGTGTCGGGCGCGGCGAAGCCCGAGGAGAGCGCCACCCAGCTCGGGGAGCGGGCCAGGCTCGCGCCCCAGCCCACATAGAGGCCCGAGGCGTCGGCCGCGCCGATGCCTTCGAGGCTGGCGCCCTCCACCTCGTTGCGCAGCGCCGCCTCGGCCCAGGCCGACCAGGCGCAGACCGCCGACTCCAGGGCCGGCGGCACCTTGGCCGCGAAGGTGGGCTCCACCATGCCGACCAGCTCGGTGTCGGTGATGCAGGTGGGGCTGACCCCATCCCAGGCCACCGACCAGGCGTGGGCGTCGCCCAGGCTCACGTCGAGGCCGTACAGCTCGCAGGCCGCGGCCGCCTCGGCCCCCGAGAGGGTGGCGGTGAGCTGCCCGGGGACACCATCCGCGACCATGCCGTAGTGGTGCACGCCCCAGGAGACCGTGGTGCCCGCCAGCTCCACCTCAACCTCGCCCCCGGCCGTGTTGAGGGAGGCCAGGGCGGAGACCGACCACTCGCCCGTGGAGACCACCGTCTCCCAGATCTCCTCACACTCCAGCTCGGGCGGGCAGCCGTCGCACCAGACGCCGGCCAGCTCGGTGCCCTCGCCGGGGCCGAGATCCTGGGCGGCGATCAGGCCGGGCAGCGGGGCCGCGAGGGAGACCAGCCCCGCCGCACCCACGCCGGTTTGCAGGCTGCCCTGCACCACCGAAGCACCCGGCTCGGCCGCCGCGGCCTGCACCGTCACGACCACGTCGGCGCCGCCATCGGTGGGCCGACCGACCAGGGAGACGATGGCCCAGGGGTCTTCGCCCAGGTCCACCACCACCGAGAAGGGAGAATAGCCGTCGCCATCGTCGTCTTTGGACACCACCACCGGCTCACCGTTCGCCGACAGCGACTCCACGGCCTGCGGGGCACGCACCCGGCCGGTGAGCTCCACCACGCCGTCGGCGCCGTAGAAGGCCGGCCGGTCGGGCAGAATCTCGATCTCGCCGCCCGAGGCCGTGTCATCGCCACCGTTCTCGTAGGGGTCTTCGCCGGGATCGGGCTCGGTGTTGCCGACGCCGCGGGACTTCACGTCGCGGCCGCCATCGGGCTCTGCGCAGCCCACCGCGATGATTGCGATCAGACCCAGGCCGCCAAAGCCGACGAACGGCCTGGGCTTCTGCATCGTCCACGAGCCTTCGCGTACAAAAATCATCGTGATGCTCCCTTTCGAACACTCTATCCCAACATCGTCGCCATCGCGTGCCAGTGGCGGCATTTCACAAAGCCGCGTATCCTGGGACACGCAGCCCTATTCCCTCCTGCCCCTTGCGGACGGTCCCCATGCGCACCTTCACCCCCATCTTCACCCTCGCCCTCCTCATCGCCTGCGCCTCTGGCGGCACCCTCGAGGGAGACAAGGGCGAGGTCACCGACGGCGAGGTCACCGGCGAATCCGACGCCGACGCCGACGCCGACAGCGATTCGGACAGCGACGCCGATTCCGACGCCGACAGCGATGCCGACAGTGACGCCGACTCCGACGCCGACAGCGACGCCGACGCCGATGCCGACGCCGACCCCACCGGCACCTACGCCGGCGACTTCGAGCTCAACGGCTCGGCCGAGGTGTCGGGGCTTGGCACCGTCACCGACTCGTGTGTCGGCGCCATCGAGCTGGAGGTGGACTCGGCCTGGGACATCGTCGGCGTGGCGGCCTGCGAGTTCCAGGGCACCGTCGCCTTCGTGCTCCCCGGCGAGCAGACCGCCGAGATCACCGGCAGCGTCGCCGATGACCTCTCCTGCGGGGGCGAGATCACCGTCGACCTGGGCGGCACCCCCTTCTCGCAGCCCTGGGAAGGCACCTGCGACGGCGTGATCGACGCCACCTTCGCCGGCTCGGCCCCCATCGACGTCGGCGGGTACTCCTTCACCGTCGACTTCGACGGCGGCTTCAACGCCACCCGCTGAAGCGTCGCGGTTGGGGTGGCCAACGGTGGCCACCCCCCGCCCACCTCCCGCCATCAAGAGCCCGCTCCTTCGGCGATACCGGGCCTTCACCCTGTCGTGGTTGGAGGCTTCTTGGACATCCCCGAACACCTGCCCGGCGAGCCGGCCCTCCCCCCGTGGAGCCTCCTCGCGGTCGCGGGCGAGCTGGCCGGTAAGCTGCTGTGGATCGCCCTCACCCTGACGATCGCCCTGCCGCTCTGCGCCTTGTATCTGCCGCTGCGCCTCTGGAAGGGCCGTCCCCCCGTCGTCCTCGAAGGGCGGCGCGCGGGTCGGCTCCTGCGCCGGGCCCTCCTCACGCCCCTGCCCGCGCCCGGCCTGCGCCCCGCGGCCCGCCTCGCCCTGGCCCTCAGCGTGGTGCAGCAGGCCGCCCTGGGGCCCCTCTTCGGCCTCGCCTGGCTCATCGACGAGCTGTGCTTCGGCGCTGCCCTCGACGCCACCCCGATCCGCCAGCCCCTCTTTGAGCTGTCGGCCGCCCGCAGCGGCAGCACCCAGCTCGCCCACTACATCGAAGACGACCCGGCGATCTGCGCGCCCAGCGCGCTCTTCTCGGTACTCCCGTACCTGTGGCTCTGGCGCCTGCTGGGCCCGGCGCAGGTCGACGCCCTGGCCGCCCGCTTCCTGGCCCGCCTTCCGGCGGAATTCCTCGAGCGCCACGAGATGAACCCGCTGCGCACCGACACCTTTGAGGTGCTCTGCATGCAGTTTCAAGGCGGGCCCATCGCCGCCTGCCTGGGCCCCGACTTCGTTCAGGCCGAGTTTGGGACGGCCCGGCTCACCCCCACCAACGCCGCCTGGTGGCAGGGCGAGCAGCTCCGCCTGATCGACCGCATCGCCCGCAAGACCCTCTTGCGCCACCCCGGCCGCCGCCTGCTGCTCAAGGGCCACTTTCTGGCCCTCGCCCGCGATCTGCAGTCCGCCTACCCCGACGCCCGCTTCCTCGTCGTGCTGCGCGCGCCCGAGCCCCGCATCGCCAGCCTGATCAACTTCCACCGCTGCCACCCCGTAGAGCCGCTGGTCGGCAAGATCCCCTGGCCCTACCTGGTCACCCTCGGCACCCAGATGGAGGTGGACTACAACGCCGCCGAGGCCGCCTGGCTGGCCGAGCCCGGCCGGCGCTGCGTGGTGCCCTTCGCCGACTATGTGGCCGATCTGCCCGGCACGCTGGCCAAGGTCTACGCGGACTGCCTCGATCAACACACCCTGCCGCCCCATCTGCCCACCGTTCACGCCCCCCGGCCCCGCCACAGCTACCGCATCGACCGTTCCCTCTCTGCGCTCGGCGTCGATCCCCTCGCCCTGCGCCCTGGAGCCTGAGCCATGGATCTCGAAGAGCTGCGCGTCCTGGTCGCCGTCGCCGAGACCGGCTCGCTGCTGGGCGCCGCCGAGAAGCTGGGCATCACCCGCAGCACCCTGCGCCGCCGCATCGACGATCTCGAAGCCCGCACCCATGTGCCCCTCCTGGTGCGCAGCCCCCAGGGCGCCGCCCTCACCGAGGCCGGCCAGCACCTCGCCCAACGCGGCCGCGGCCTGCTCTCCGACGCCAGCGCCCTGCTGCGGGCCGTGCGGGAGTTGGGCGCCGGGCCGGCCGGCCTCGTTCGGGTGAGCCTGCCCACCGGCCTGCCCCCCAAGGCCCTGGCCGCCCTCTACCAGGCCCTGCGGGCCACCCACCCCCAACTGCTCATCCAGGCCCAGTTCTCCGACGACCCCCTGGCCCGGCTGAACGAAGGCGCCGATGTGGCCTTTGTCCTCGGGCCCCAACTGCCCGAGGGGCCCTACCTCACGCGGGTGGTGCGCCGCCTCCGCGAGTGGGTGGTGGCCAGCCCCGCCTACCTCGATGCCCACCCGCCGATCACCCGCCCCGAAGACCTCCTGGGCCACAAGCTGCTGGCCTGGCGCTGCCCCGGCCTCGACCCGCGGTCCTGGCCCTGCCTCCAGGGCCCGCCGATCGAGGTCGAGCCGCTGCTGATCACCAACGAGGTCCACCTGCTGCGCCAACTCGCCCTGGCCGGCGAAGGCCTCGCCCTGGTGCCCGACGCGATGCTCCCCGACCCCGACGAGGGACCGCTCGTGCCTGTCCTCCCCGATTGGATCGGCCGGGACTGCATTTTCCGAATGGTGGTGCCCGAGCCGCTGGCCCGCTCGCCCCGGGTGGCGGCCCTGCTCCAGGAGCTGCTGAACTGGCTCGACGAGCCCTGAGGCCCCCTTCAGGGCACCGGCCCGGCGAAGAGCACGACCAGCAGGCCGCCATTGGGGTTGTCGAGCGCGATGTTGGGCGCGTTTTCGCCGGGTAGAAGTGGATCGATGCGGACATGGGTAATGCCCAGCCCCAGGCGCGCGCCGGGCGAGAGCCGCCGCCCCCGGCTCATCTGTTCACCCAACTCCAGCAGGGCCTCCTGGGCCAGAGGGAGTTGAGCCTCGGCCATCATCATCACCAGATCGGGCCGCGCCGCCTTGGCGAGGCCGACCGTCCAGCAGACGAGGCCGCCGGGGTGCCCCTCCAAGGGGGCCCCGGTGACCCGAAAGCCCCGCGCGAGGCGAGACGGGTCAGGATCAGGGCTCAGCACCTGATGGGCCGGGTACCAACGGCCCGCCACCCTGTCGAAGACGCCGATGGCGCCGGACTGCACACTGGCCCGCACCTGCGCCCAGGCCGCCTGCAGCGCGGCGTAGTCGGGAGGGTCCGGCAGCGAGCCCTCGATTCTCTCGAGGTGATCGACCGTGTGGAGGAGGGCCTCGACCTCCCCACCCTCGGCGGACAGCCCAGGGCGAAGGGCCTCGACCGCAGCAGCGAAGGCCACCGGATCGGCCTTTCGGTCGAGCAGCCGCCGCGAGACCCCAGCGGGGAGCCGCTCCCTGGCCCCCGCCGAGGACGGCCCACCCATCACCGTGAAGGAGAAGACCGCCCGCCCCGACCCCACCGTAAACAACGGTCGCGGCCAGACCGCCGGCCGCTCGCCCCCCTTCAGCCAGTCCAGCCAACCCATGTCGCCGCTCCTCGGGGCCGCCGCTGGGCCACAACGCCCAGCCTGACACGGGGCCCCCACGGCGGCAAGGCCCCCCAACGAAGGCGGCCCCCAGCCCCTCTTTGACGAGGAGCCAGGGGCCGACCCAGGGCCAGGGCCTACTGACCGAAGGTGACCGTGATGCGCTTGGTGCCCGAGCCGATGCGGGAGGTCGAGCCCACCGTCCGGTTCACGCCCAGGTAGAGCTGCTGATCGTTCAGACCGCTGGTGGCCGAGGTGCCGGTGTCGGCCTCGTCGCCGTCGATCTGGAAGACGCCCACGCCGCTCACGTCGCCCGTGTAGGTGCTGCTGCTCCAGGAGAAGTAGCTGTCACAGACGATCGCCTGCACCGTGTCGGAGCCGGAGGCCACCGCGGTGGAGCTGCTGAGCAGCGCGCCGCTGCCCACCACGTCGGAGCCGTAGACGACCAGACCGGTGCCAAAGAGCTGGGCCTCGGTGTCGTTCTGCCAGTTTCCGCCGTCACCGCTGTTGCCATCGTTGGTGGGCGAGTTGCCGATGTGCAGGGCCCAGTCGGTGGGGTTGCTGTAGATGGCGTCGACGATCATGACCTTCCATTTGCGCATGTCGAGCTGGTAGGTGTAGCCCGAGGTCGATGACAGCAGCGTCATCGGGTTGCTGCCGGTGCAGGTGACCGCGCCGGTCGACAGGGTGATCGAACAAACAGAGGTGGTGGTCGGCGCGTCGCAGTCGCCCAGACAGTCCTCGTCGACCTTGCCGTCGCCGTCATTGTCGAGGTCGTCGCCGCACTCCTCTTCGTCCAAACAGTCGGCGATGCCGTCGAGGTCGGTGTCGGTGAAGTCCTCGTCGATCTCGCCGTCGCGGTCGTTGTCGACGCCGTCGCACTCCTCGGGGGCGTAGGTGCCGCAGACATCCATCTCCAGCACGAAGTAGGAGGCGGAGGTCCAGTCGGCGTCGCTGGGGCGGTTGCCGCCCTGCCAGACCCACTCGGCGTCGGTGCCGTTGAGGTCACCGGGCAGGCCCCAGGGGCCGCTGACGATGTTCTCGGCCGACAGGCCGGCGGTGGTGGTGGTCCAGGCGGTGCCGGTGGCGAGGCCAGAGGCGCCCATCCAGGTGCCGTCGCCGGTGAGGGAGACCTCGATGCCGTCGATGTAGACGGCGGCGACGAAGCCGGCGTAGGAGCGGTGCACATCCTCGGCCTGGGCGGCGATGTGGTGGGTGCCGGCCATGATCGAGCTGCTGAAGGTGTCGACCGCCGACCAGCCGGCGGTGGAGCCCCAGGCGGCGCCGTCGAGGTAGATGTCGCCGATGTCGTCGGAGGTGGTCACGATCTCGACGGTGTACTTGCAGTCCTCGTCGACCTCGCCGTCGCCGTCGTTGTCTTCGCAGTCGCAGTCCTCGGGGACGCAGTCGCCCACGCCATCGCCGTCGAGGTCGGTCCAGTCCTCGTCGATCTTTCCGTCGCCGTCGTTGTCGAGGCCGTCGCAGTCCTCTTCGTCCATGCAGTCGACGATGCTGTCGCCGTCGGTGTCGTCCCAGTCCTCGTCGACGTAGCCGTCGCCGTCATTGTCCTTGCCGTCGCACTCCTCCTTGTCGGCCTCGTCGCAGATGCCGTCTTCGTCGCTGTCGCCAAAGCCCTCGTCAATCACGCCGTCGCCGTTGTTGTCGAGGCCGTCGCACTCCTCTTCGTCGAGGCAATCGGCGATGCCGTCGCCGTCGGTGTCGGCGTAGTCCTCGTCCACCTTGCCGTCGCCGTCGTTGTCGACACCGTCGCAGTCCTCGGGGTCGCGGCAGTCGGCGATGCCGTCGCCGTCGGCGTCACCCCAGTCCTCGTCGA
>JBEIQK010000766.1:0-3135 GCA_040376505.1 Alphaproteobacteria bacterium
CAGGCCGACGGAGGGTCTCCGGCATCCGCAGCGCGGCGAACAGACCCGAAGCCGCGGTGATCAGCGCGACGAAGCCGATGGCAGCCGGCAAGCCCAGGCGATCGGCCACCAGCCCGGAGATCAAGGCCCCTGCGGCATAGCCGAGGTCCCGCCACAGGCGGTAGACCCCCACCGCCGAGGCCCGCCAGGCAGGGGCCGCCACATCGCCGATCGCCGCCAGCAGGGTGGGGTAGACCATCGCCGTCCCCAGGCCCAGGAGGATCTGCCCGAGGGCGAAGCGACCGATCTCGCCCCCCGGCGCCGCCACAAGGCCCAGGCCCACCGCCTGCACGCCCATGCCCGCGACGATCAGGCCCTTGCGCCCGAGACGGTCCGACAGGGCACCCGTGAACAGTTGCCCCGCGCCCCAGACCGCCGGATACAGCGCCACCAGCAGCCCGATGGTCGGTAGATCCATCCCAGCCGCCGCAAAAAGCAGCGGGAAGAGCCCCCAGGCCATGCCATCGTTCAGATTGTTGACAAAGCCCGCCTGGGTGACCGAAGACAAGGCCGGGTCCCGCACCGTGGTGCGCCAGAACAGCGCCCGCGCCGAGAGGGCCGCCGGGGCGTCGGCCCGACCCACCTCCTGGCGCGCCAATTCCACCGTCTCCCGCACAAAGAAGACAGAGAGCAGCCCGCCGACCCCCACGCAGACCACCCCAAGATAGAAGGGGGCCGGCCGAAGCCCGTAGTCGGCAGCGATGGCCGCGGTCACCGCCGCCGAGAGGGCCACCGCGAGGTAGCCGGCGCATTCGTTCAGCCCCATCGCCAGCCCCCGCTGGGCCGGGCCGGCCAGGTCGATCTTCATCACCACCGCCGTCGACCAGCACAGCCCCTGGCTGGCGCCCAACAGGAGGTTGGCGAAGAGCACCCACCCCCAGGAGGGCGCCCACATCAACAGAAAGGGCACCGGCGCCGCGATCAGCCAGCCCGCCACCAGCACAGGCTTTCGGCCGATGCGATCGGAGAGGCGCCCGGCGACGTAGTTCAGCGCGGCCTTGCTGACCCCGAAGACCGCGATGAAGGAGAGCACCGCCGAGCTCGCCACGAGGCCGAACTCCGTCTCCGCCAGCGAGGGCAGGATGCTGCGCTCCATGCCCACCATCGCGCCGACAAAGGCGTTTACCACCACCAGGAGGACAAAAGGGCCAAGGTTCTGACGCAATCCAGTCGCAACATCTCGGTGAGCCGGCAGGGTCATCTTTCCTCGCGCGATGGCCTATCCCTGCGCGCGCCGCCGCGCCTCCGCCCAGCCCTCGGCCGGCGCCCCCTGTCCGGCCTCCGCGTCTGTGTCGGATCGCTCAACGGCGGCAGTGGACAAAAAGGACCTCGCCCTCTTCCAGGCCCTCATGTCAGCCCCTCCGGATCGCCAAACCCCAAAGCGCCACCCCGCGGCCCGAGGATCCGCGCCGGGACGCCGCCCACCACCATGCCGGGCGGCACATCGCGGGTGACCACCGCCCCCATCGCCACCACCGCGCCGTCGCCGATCACCACCCCATCGGTGACGCCGGCGTTGGCGCCGATCCACACATCGCGGCCGATGACGATGCCGCGTGAGCGCACCGGCTGGCGGCGAATCGGCCGATCCGGCGCCATGCCGTGGTCAAAGGCAAAGATGGCGACCCCCGTAGCAATACGGCTGCCCTCGCCGATCACCACGCCGCCCGCGCCGCCGTCCACGCTCACCCGCGGGTTCAGCGCCGCCTCGGCCCCCAGCGTCACCGGACCGTGAACGAAACAGTCAGCCGCGATCGAGGCGCCGGGGCCGACCGTGATCGTCCGCCCCGGCTCGGCGAAGAGGCGGGCCGAGGGCGCGATGAAGCAGCCCGGATCGAGCGAAACGCGCTCCACCGCGGCGAGGGCCGCGTGGATCTCGGCCTGCCAGGCCGCCGCCCACGCCCGATCGGGCTCTTTGCGTTGAAAGTACAGATACGGCATCCAGGCCATGCGAAGCTGGTGCTGGGCGCGGCGCTCCAAGGGGCTCATGACCGCCTCCTGCGCCCACGCTATCCACGGCCGCGGCGGCGGCGCCTGTCAAAACTCGTCGGGGCCCCCCAATCTCGGCCGAAGCGCGGCTACAATGCCGCTGGAGGTTTGAATGCGTCTCCTTTTTGTATCTCTGTTGACGGCATGCAGTGAGTATCAGATCGACAAGACCCAAGCCTTTGAGGGCCCCCAAGGCGCCCTGGAGGCCGATCCGCCCCGCCTGATCTTCGCGCCCCTGCCCTTTGGCGAGGAAGAAGCGCGGAGCTTTTCGGTCCACAACATCGGCGAAGCGGCCGTGCAGATCGACAGCTTCAGCGTCACGGGCTCCGGCTCCTTCAGCCTCACCCTGGACGATCCGAGCCCCCTGCTGGCGCCGGGCGACGAGGCCGAGGTCTGGGTGACCTTCTCCCCCAACGCCCTCGCCGAAGAGGCGGTGGCGGTGATCGAGAGCGAGGTGGGGCCGCTCACCGTGCCCCTCGATGGCGGGGCCCTGGCCCCGGCGATCTCGCTGACGCCGAGCCCGCTCTCGCTGGTCTCCCTCGGCGGCGAGACCGTCACCGGCGAGGTCATCGCCACCAGCATCGGCACCGCGCCCTTGGAGCTGAGCGCCGCCCTCGTCCAGGGCGAGGGCTTCGCGCTCGGTGACTTCGCGCCGACCACCCTGGACCCCGGCGAGAGCCTCGCCCTCCCCATCCGCTTCACGCCGCCGGCCGAGGGCGAGTGGGAGGGTGATCTCTGGGTCAGCAGCAACGGCACGGGCTCCGGCAACGTACCCCTCGAAGGCCTCTGGGAGCCCGCCTGCTGGGGTCTCGCCGAGGCCTGGGATCGGGGCGCCCTCGACATCCGCGCCAGCAGCTCCTTCCTGATTCTGTCCAACGAAGACGAAGACGCCGACATCTGCATGGAGCAGTGGTACCTCTTCCTCACCGACGCCAGCCAGGACGCCGGCGCGGGCGACCCCGGCTACGATCCAGGCGCCAGCTACCCCGAAGGCAGCCTGTCGATGGGCCCCGGCGAGTACCTCACCTTCCACTACGGCGACAACAGCGATCTGGCCTGGTGGTGCGTCGAGGAGACCCAGATCACGGCCAACACCACCTTCACCGA
>JBEIQK010001146.1:0-1528 GCA_040376505.1 Alphaproteobacteria bacterium
CGGCTGCTCCGAGGGGGGATGCCACGTCGTTGGCGAGCGCATGGGCGAAGTGAGGGCAGGCTGTCGAGCCGGATCACCCCGTGGCTCTGTAGATGATCCTGCTTCATCGTCGAGAGGCGGGGAGTGATGGCCGAGGGTAGACTGAAGTGCTCCATGCGGTGCAGCGCGGGCTCCGGCTCGCGGTAGGGGTGGCTCCCCGGGGTGTCCTTGGGGTCGCGCCTGGGGGGCCGGGCGGTTCAGGCAGGACCGCAATCGAAGGCCTCCACGGGCCGCCTGCCTCGTCAGCGGGGCTCGGCGGGTTAGGCGGCGGCCAGCGGAGGTGAGCATGAACCGGCAGATGCGGCTCGTTGCGGTGGTGGCGGGCATCCTGGTGGTGGCGGGCGGCGCCACCTGGGCCTTGTGGCCGGCGCCGCCACCCCCCGAGGCGGCCGTCGACAAGGGCGAGATGGACCGCAAGGAGACCGAAGAGCTGATGCGGCAGATCGGCTACGTCCAGTGAGCGCGTGACCACGGCGGTCCTGCGCTTCTCCTCGCTGGGCGACGTGCTGCTGTGCGGCGCGGTCACCGGGGGGCTGGGGCCGGTGACCTTCCTCACGCACTCCCGCTACAAGGCCGCCGCCGCCTTGCTTCCCGGGGTGGTCTCGGTGGTGGGCTATGGCGAGGACCCGCTGCCGAGCCGGGTCGATCGGGTGGTGGACCTGCACGCCAGCCCCCGGAGTCGCCTCCTCGCCCGGCGCCTGGGCGGGCCGGTCTCGACGGTGGAGCGCTACGATCTGCGGCGCCGGCTGCGGGTCTGGCTCAAGATGGGCGCGCCGCCGCCCTCGGTGGTGGAGCGCTACGCCGCAGCGGCGGGCGTCGGGCCGGCGGTCGCCCCCTGGATCCGCGTGGAGGGGCCCGGCGATGCGCTCCTGCTCTGCCCGGGGGCGGCCCACGCCACCAAGCGCTGGCCGGCCGACCGCTGGGTGGAATTGGGCCGGCGCTACGCGGGTGCGGTGATCGTCCTCGGTGGGCCTGGTGAAGAGGGGCTGGTGGGCGGCATCGCCGCCGAGATCCCGGGGGCTGAGTCCCTCTGTGAGGCGGGACTGACGCGCACCCTCCAGGCGCTCGGCCGCGGCCGGGTGGCGGTGAGCGGCGACAGCGGTCTGATGCACCTCTGCGGGGCGGCGGGCGTGCCCGTGGTGGGTCTGTTCGGGCCCACCACCAGCGCCGACGGCTTCTTTGTTCACGCTGGACTCGCCGTCGAGCGGTCTCTCCCCTGTCGCCCCTGCTCGCGCTTTGGGGGTGCGGCCTGTCCGATCGGCGATCACGCCTGTCTGGAGGGCCTCAGCGTGGAGGCCGTCTGGGCGGCCCTCTGCCGGATTGAAGCCGACGGAGGAAGTTCTGCGCCTCTTGTGCACCCGCGTCCAGGCCGTGAAGCGTGAAGGTCTCGAGGGCCTGCCCTGCGAGACGCCTTGTGTGTTTGGCGTCTGCTCCTCGCGGTTGTCGTGGATCGTTTTTCCGGCCCTTCGATTGTCCTACCCCGCAAACC
>JBEIQK010000405.1:0-5830 GCA_040376505.1 Alphaproteobacteria bacterium
ACTGGTTCGACGCCCCCCCTTATACCGTGGCGACCTTTTTGGGAGGACCCATGCCCCTCGTCGCCAACGCCCCCGGCCTGTGGACCGTCGATCAAGACCTGCGCATCCTCGGGGCCCAACTGGGCTCCCGGGCTTCGATCCTGCGGCTGTCCGATGGGCGGCTCGCCCTGCACTCCGCCGTGCCCTTTACCGCCGAAGATGCCGCGGCTATCGATGCCTTGGGAGAGGTGGCGCTGATCATCGCCCCCAATCTCTTTCACCACCTCTCGCTGGCGGCGGCGGCGGCGCGTTGGCCCCAGGCTCGGGTGGTGGGGGCGCCGGGCCTCGCCGAGAAGGTGCGCGGGCTGCCCTCGATGGCGCCGCTGCCTTCAAGCGGCACCCTGGCGCCGGGCCTGGAGGTGAAGGCGGTGGGCGGCATGGCCAAGGTGGGTGAGCACGTCTTCTTCCACCCCGAGAGCGGCAGCCTGCTGATCACCGACCTGTGCTTTCACTTCGTCGAGGTCGACCACTGGTGGACCCGCACCTTCATGGGGCTCAACAACGCCTACGGCCGCCTGACCCTGAGCCGCCTGGGGCGCACGATGATCGATGACAAGGCGGCCCTGCGCCAGGGGGTGGATGCCGTCCTGGCCTGGCCCTTCGAGCGCATCGGGCTCTGCCACGGCCGCCCCATCGAGAAGGACGGCCGGGCGCGGCTCACCGAGGCCTTCGCCTGGCTGTGAGGGCTCAGTGCCCGCCGCCGGCGGGGGCGGCGTGGTCGTCTCCCATGTGAGACGGGGCGGCGGCCTCGCCATGACCGGCCTCGGCGCCATGGGCGGCCTCAGTGCCGTGGGCGGCCTCGGCGCCGTGTCCAGCCTCGGCGCCGTGTCCAGCCTCGGTGCCGTGTCCAGCCTCGGCGCCATGGGCGGCCTCACCGTGGGCCGCCTCGCCGCCCTTTCCGACGGGCCACTTTCCGCGGTACCCCGAGGAGAAGCTGGTGTTGACATGCACCACGGCGTCGTTGAGATCGCGAAAGACGTACTCGGGCGTGATGGAGGGCAGCGCGTCGGCTTCTTCTTGGGTGTTGATCACCGCACCGGCCGGCACATAGCGGCCCGGCGGCACCGACACGCCAATGACCCGCGCCCCGGGCTCGATCACGCAGCCCGCACCCACCCAGGACTTGAAGACCATCGCCTGCATGCCCACAAAGGTGGAGTCGTCGATGCGGGCAGGCCCGTGCACCAAGGCCTGGTGGGCCAGCGAGACGCGGTTGCCGACATAGACGGCGTAGGCCCGTCCGCCGACGTTGTAGGTGCGCCCCTCCAGGGGCTTTCCGTCTTGAACGGTCTCCAGGGCGTGAACCACCACGCCATCCTGCACATTGGAGTCGTCGCCGATGTGCAGGGGCTGGCCCTCATCGCCGCGCAGCGAGGCGAAGGGCCCGACGTAGACCCGCTCTCCCAACTCAACGTCGCCGATGACCGCCGACTGGGCGTCGAGGTAGGCCGTGCGCGCGATCTGGGGCTTGTCGACGTCCTCGTTGAAGTCGGTGAGCACGTTTTCGCGTGGGGTGGCCTGGTTGCCCCCGCTCTCGACCGTCTGTGAGGCCGCGGCCTGCTTCTTCAGCGCTTCGATGTCGGCGAGCGCGCCCTTGAGCCGCATTCCACCGACCCCGAGGAGGCTGCCGAGCAGGCCCACCATCAGCGAGCCGACGCCAATCACCACAGTCTGGTTCATTCACAGCATCCTTCGGTCTGGAGACGGGTCTGCCGTCGCGGGGCCGAAGTATACTGCGTTGAGCAGCCGCAAGGGGGGTCGGGCCGGTCCAGCGGGAGGTGCTTTGAAACTGTTGACGTGGCAAGGCTGCAAGAAGGTTGAACAATCCACGTTCCAACGCCTCCACGCCTGACAAAAAGGTGGGCGATCGGGGGCCTGTGACAGCCGCGACGGCGCAATAGGCGGGCCCCGCGCTGGAGGCGTGATGTCTGCTGTCAAAGACTCCCTCATGTTGCTCTCCCTCGACGCCGCCCGGCCGATGGCCGAAGAGGTCGCGCGCCGGCTCGATCGCCCGCTGGTCCGCGGCGAGGAGTGCTGGTTCGCCTCGGGAGAGGGCAAGTACGTGATCCGCGAGAACGTGCGCGGGGCCGACCTCTACATCTTCCAGGCGGGCATCGCGCCGGGAGAGGGCCGCTCGATCTACGACCGCTTCGTGATGCTGCTGCACGCGATTGAGGCCGCCAGCCTCTCCGACGCGGCCAACATCACCGTGATCCTGCCCTACTACCCGGGCGCCCGGCAAGACAAGCGCAAGGATCGCGTGCGGGAGGGCATCTCCGCGGGGCTCTTCGCCCGGGCCATCCAGGAGGCGGGGGCCAGCCGGGTGGTGTCGGTGGAGATCCACAACGAGGCGATCGGCGGCATGTTCGACCCGGGGCGCTGCCGGCTGGAGAACGTCTACCTGACCCACCGCATGTGCCAGTGGATGAAGCACGCCGGCCTCACCTGCTCGATCGTCGCCAGCCCCGACGTCGGCGGCATGGAGCGGGCCCGCCGCTTCGCCGCCGAGCTGAAGGCCGGGCTCGTGGGCCTCTCCAAGGAGCGCGACTACAGCACCGTCAACCGCGTGCTGCGCTCCACCCTGATCGGCGAAGTGCGCGGCAAAGACGTGCTGATCGTCGATGACATCATCGACACCGCCGGCTCGGTGGTCGCCGCCGTCGACGAGTTGAAGACCCACGGCGCCACCGACATCACCGTCGCCTGCGGTCACCCGGTCTTCTCGGCGCCGGCGATCGAGCGCCTCGATGGGCTCGCCGCCCGGGGCGTCGCCGAGGGCTGGCGCTTTCGGGTGGTGGGCTCGAGCGCCGTTCACCACAAGAACCTGCCCGAGTGGTACCACGAGTTCCGCATCGAGCCGCTGATCAGCGAGATCATCAGCCAGCTCCATGTCGGCGGCTCGGTGACCTGGGCCCAGCAGGCCGACGAGCGCTGAGCTCAGCCTCCGCCGGCGGGCAGGGGGCGCTCGGTGGGCAGGGTGGCGACGAAGGCGGCGCCGCCGAGCTCGGCGTCGGGGGCATCCTCCAGAAGGAGCGTGCCGCCGTGTCGCTCGCAGATGCCGCGGGCGATGACGAGGCCCAGGCCGGTGCCCGGTCGGGGGCCGTCGCGGCCGCGGCCGGTGGCGAAGGGCGTAAAGAGGCGCGGGCGCAGGGCGATCGGCACACCGGGGCCGCTGTCTGCCACGCGCAGGCAGGCGCCGGCACCTGCGCGCGTGACGGTGAGGAGGACCCGGCCCCCGGGCGCCGCGAGCCTCGCGTTGTCGACGAGGATGCCGATCATCCGCTGCACCTGGAGGAGGTCGGCCGCGATCACCGCCGCCTCGCCGCGCACCGTGAGCGACGGCTCGCCCTCCGGCAGGGGCAGGGCCCGGCTGGCCTCCGCGGCGGCCAACTCGGCGATGGCCAGCAGATCGACCGGTCGCAGGCTCAAGGGGGCGGGCCGGCCGTACTCCAGCAGCTCATCGGCGAAGCGGCTGGCCCGCTCCACCTGGGCGCGGATCTCCTCGGTGGCCGGCTGAGCGCCGTGGGAGCGCTCCAGCAGGCCCACCGCCGCGCGAATGACGCCCAGCGGGTTTCGCACCTCATGGGCCACCGCCGCCGAGAGCACCCCCAACTCGGCGAGGCGCCCCTGGTGCTCGGCGCGGGCCTCGCTTTGGGCCAGGGCCTCTACCATGCCCTCCAGATCGCCCTTTCCGGGGTGCAGGCGGCCTGCCAGCCACTCCCGCGCACCCGCCAGCAGCGGCTGGCCGACCAGCACCACCAAAAAGAGCAGCAGCGCGGCGTTGGCCGAGTCCCAAAGGCTCGGCTGGCCCCCCGAAGCCTCGCTCACCAGCGCCACCGCGAGCAGCAGCCACAGGGTGCTGAGCCCGGCGGCGGCCGCCGAGTAGCGCAGCGAGCTGTCGAGGAAGCGGCCAAAGCTGGGCAGGCGCGCCGATCGCAGCACCCAGGCCAGCAGCACCAGGGCGGCCAGCACCATGTAGAGCCCCAAGGGCGAGGGGTGGCCGCTCACCAGCAGCAGCACGTTGGTGCCCCCTCCCCAGGTCGACAGCACGCCAGCGACGAGGAGGTAGCGCAGGCGCTCGCGCTCCACAGGCGGGGCCTCTGGGAGCGCCCGCACCAGCACCCAGATCGGCCACAGGCTCATCACCGCGCCGGCGGAGAGCATCAGCGGAAAGAGGGGCCCCGGCGCGGTGCCGCCCTCCCGCTCGAAGAGGTGGGGCCACAGCGCGCCGGTGAGGGTAAAGCCGGCCGCCACGGCGATGAAGGCCCGCACGCCGCGCGCCGTGCCCACGCCCACTGCTTCGCGCACCGTGGCCAGCAGGCCCACCGGCACGAAGAAGCCGGCCATCAGCATCCGCTCGCCGAGAGGTCGGGTGGGCTGCCAGAGGGCCAGCAGCACGCTCGCCGCCCAGAGGGCCAGGGCGCCGCAGTAGGCCGCCAGCGCCGGACGTTGGGCCCGCGCGCGCAGCCCGAGCACCGCGGAGACGCCGATGATCGGCAGCAGGGCGGCGGAGAAGAGAGGGTGCATGCAGCCGACTATCAAGACACCCTGCGATGCGTGGACGCGGCGACGCGCCACCCGCTAGAGGGGTCCATGCTCTCCCTGTGTGCGACTCTCCTCCTTGCCTTTTCCACCCCGGCCGTGCAGGCGGCCCCGGCGGCGCCTCCGGTCAGCGGCGATGCCGGCGCCGAGCTGGTCAGCGCCTTCGTCTTTCGCGGCATCGTCTACGAAGACGAAGGCCTGCTCCTCCAGCCCTACGCCAACCTTCGCCTGCAGCTTCGCGACGGCCCGACCCTGCAAAACCTGCGCCTGAGCCTGGGCTACTGGGCCAGCGTGAACAGTGTGCAGACCGACGCCAGCCAGATGCCGCGCGCCCTCTACGAGATCGACGTGGTGCCCGCCCTGCTGGTCGACCTGCCGGCCGGCCTGTCGAGCGAGCTGCGCTACACGGCCTTCTTGAGCCCCAACGGCGGCTTTGATGGCGCCCATGAGCTCGGCCTCTACCTGCGCCACCGCGCCGCGACCGGGCCCTTGCGGTGGAAGACCGAGCTGCTCGTCGCCGGGCCCACCGTCACCGAAGGCGCTCGCTACACCTACGGCCATCTGCAGGTGCGGGCGGCCCACGGCGCCTGGTCTGAGGGGGACCGCTACGTCGATCTGTTCGCCCCGTTGCGCCTGGGCGCCAACCTGCGCGGCGAAGACGAGGTCGGCCAGGTGGGCGCCCAGCCCCGCTACCTGCAGTTGGGCCTGGGCGGCGCCTACGGGCGCGACGGCGGCAGCCAGGGGATGGAGGCCTATGTGCAGGCCGACGCCATCCGCGCCGCCGATCCGCTGGTTGTGGCCCTCGGCCAGCCCGCCTTGCAGCCCGTCTTCACCCTGGGCTTCGCCACCTGGTACTGAGCGGGCCCAACGAAGAACCCCCAGGCCAGGGCCTGGGGGTCATCGGAGCGCGCCGGGCTGGTTACCAGCCGCCCTCGTCATCATCGAAGTCGTCATCGCTGCGACGGCCCTTCTTGGGCTCGTGCTTGCGGCGCGGACGATCATCTCCCCAACCGGTGGGCTCCTCGATCGGAGGCGGCGCGAAGCCGCGCGGACGACCGCCGAAGCCACCGCTGGGGGGGCCGCCGGCCGAACGACCGCCGCCGTCGAAGCTGCGCCGACCACCGCCGCCGCCTTCGCCGCCGCCCCAGGAGCGACCACCGCCGCCACCTTCGCCGCCACCGAAGCCGCCGGGGCGACCGCCGCCGCCGCCGTAACCGCCGCCGCCGCCACCACCGTAGCCGCCGCCACC
>JBEIQK010000835.1:0-2791 GCA_040376505.1 Alphaproteobacteria bacterium
CCAGACAAGCTGCCTTGGCCCGGATGGCTTTGTCACCGGGGCCGGCGACTGCGCCGACGACGACGTTGCCATCGGGCCCGGGGTCGCCGAGCTGTGCGATGGGATCGACCAGAACTGCGATGGGGCGATCGACGAAGGCCTCGACTGCGTCACCGCCGAGGCGCCGCGGCGCGCCGAGAAGGGGGGCGGCTGCGCGGTCCTGGGGCCGCAGGCCGGACTTGGAGGCGCGCTCACCCTGCTGCTGGCCCTCGCCCGGCGGCGCCGGTGAGCGCGCGTTCGCCCTTCTTTCGGCGTGCCGTCTATGTGACCGGGGCCACCGGCCTGCTGGGCGGCTGGCTGGTGCGCCGCCTCGTCGATCTGGGCGCCCAGGTGGTGGCGCTGGTGCGCGACGCCCGGCCGGCCAGCAACCTGCACCGCTGGGGCCTCGATCAGCGCATCGACCGCGTGCGCGGCGAGCTCGAAGATCAGGCGCTCCAGGAGCGCATCCTCGCCGAGTATGAGGTGGAGACGGTCTTTCACCTCGCCGCCCAGACTTTGGTGCCGGTGGCCAACCGCGCGGCGGCCTCGACCTTCTCGGCCAATGTGGCCGGCAGCGTCTCCCTCTTCGAGGCGGCCCGCCGCTGCCCGACCCTGCGCAGCCTCGTGTTCACCTCGTCCGACAAGGCCTACGGCGATCACGGCGGACTGCCCTATGTCGAAGAGATGGACCTGCGCGGCGGCATGCCCTACGAGGCCAGCAAGGCCGCCGCCGACCTCATCGCCCAGTCCTACGCCCGCGCCTTTGGCCTGCCGATCGGCGTCAGCCGGGCCGGCAACCTCTTCGGCGGCGGCGACCTCAACCCCAGCCGCATCGTTCCGGGCACCATTCGCGCCCTGCTCGACGGCGAGCGACCGGTGATCCGCTCCGACGGCCGCCCCGTGCGCGACTACCTCTACGTGGAGGACGCCGTGGACGGCCTCCTCGCCATCGCCGGCGCTGTCGAGGCCGGCGCCCGGGGCCGGGCCTGGAACCTCAGCAGCGAGGAGCCCCGCGATGTGGTGGGCATCGTCGCCGAGATCAACGCGGTGATGGGCCTTTCCGTCGAGCCGGTGGTGCTGGGCGGGGCCAGCGCCGAGCTGCCCTTTCAGACCCTCAACGCCCGTCGGGCCCGCGCCGAGCTCGGCTGGCGGCCCCGCTTCGGCCTGCGGGCCGGCCTCGCCGCCACGGTGGACTGGCACCGGCAGGGGAGCCGATGAGCCCCGCCCCTTTCGCGCTTCGGGCGAGCCGGGTGCTCGGCGCTGCGGTGCTGGTGCCGCGCCCGATCGGCGATCTGCGCGGCGACTTCGTGCGCATGGCCGATCTCGCCTGGATGGCCGACCAGGGCCTGCCCCTGCCCATCGCCCAGATCAACGGCAGCCGCAGCCTCTTCGCCGGGACCCTGCGCGGCTTGCACGCCCAGCGGCCCCCCGCCGCCGAGATCAAGCTGGTGCGCTGCGTCCGCGGGGCGGTTTTTGACGTCTGGGTCGACCTGCGCCCCGACAGCCCCTCCTTTGGCGCCTGGGATGGCGTGGTGCTCGACGCCGAAGCGCGCCTCCAGGCCTATGTCCCAGCCGGCTGCGCCCACGGCTACCTCACGCTCCAGGACGGGGCCGAGGTCAGCTACACCGTCAGCGCCCCCTACGCGCCTGACCTCGGCCTCGCCCTCGCCTTTGACGACCCGGCGGTGGGCATCGACTGGCCCGCCCCGGTGCGCCACCTCAGCGAGCGAGACCGCGAGAACCCGCGCCTCGCTCAACTGCGGCCGCAGCTTGAAGCGCTGCGGGGCCTCATGTCTGGAGGGCCGCCGGGCTGAGGGCGCCGAGCTCGTCGTAAAGGAAGACATTGGCCACCACGGCCTTCTCGAAGACGCCCAGGTGCAAGGACTCGTTGGGGCCGTGGGCGGTGGTGGCCGGGTCCATCACGCCGTTCAAGATGAGGGGCAGGCGCGAGAAGCGACGGCCGAAGAGGGCGACGAAGGGGATCGAGCCGCCGATGCCGACCCGCACCAGGGGCCGGCCCCAGGCGGCGGTGTAGGCGCGGTCGGCGGCCTCAAAGGCGGGGCCCCGGGGCTCGTAGAGCCAGCTCTCGCCGTTGCCGCGCAGGGCGTTCACCCGCACGCGCAGGCCAAAGGGCGGGTCGCGGAGCAGCTCGGCGCTGATCGCGGCCAGCAGCGCGTCGGGGGTCTGGCCGGGGGCCACGCGGATGGAGAGGATCGCGCTGGCGGCGGTGCGCAGGGCGTTCTTTTTGCGGTCGATCGTCGGCAGGGTGGTGCTGACGATGGTGAGGGCCGGCTGGCGCCAAAGCCACTCGGCGGCCGGCTTGCCGCGCAAGGGGAGGGGAGGGACGCCGGGCAGCAGGTGGGCGCCTTCGGCGATGGCCTCGGGGCCGGGGGGAAGGTCGGCCACGCTCCGCCGCCAATCTTCGGGGACATCGACGCGGCCGATGCGCAGGCGGCCATCCTCATCGCAGAGACGGTCGAGCAGGCGCACGAGGCCGATGCTGACGTCGGGCACCATGTTGCCCCAGAGGCCCGAGTGGATGTCGGCGCCGAGCGCCTCGACCACCAGCTCCATCTCGCAGAGCCCGCGCAGGGAGACCGTGAGGCCCGGCACGTCGACGCTGGGGTTCTCGCAGTCGGTGAGCACCATCACGTCGGCCTCAAAGCGCGCCGGAAAGGCGTCCATGAAGCGCTCGAGGTTCGGCGAGCCGATCTCCTCTTCGCCTTCGATGAAGAGCTTGATGTTGCAGGGCAGAGCGCCGGTGTGGTCTTTC
>JBEIQK010000258.1:0-8063 GCA_040376505.1 Alphaproteobacteria bacterium
CCGATCTCTTCGGTCATGTTGCCGTACCAGATGGGCAGGTACTGGGCGAAGAGCGTGTAGGCCCAGAACATCGTCAAGCCGAAGGTGAGCTTGCCGAGGTCATGGTAGTTGCTGCTCTTCAGCAGGTGCTCCGCGCCCATCCACTTCTTCAGCGAGAGCGAGAAGAGCGCCTGGTACACGAGGCCCGACCACATGCAGCTCATGAAGTACCAGGCCGGGAACATGTTGGCGTACCAGTAGGGCGCCAGGCTCATCGAGACGTCGATGGCCACCATCGAGAAGACCAGCGCGTAGGTGATGGCGATCACCGGCGCGATCGACCGCTGGAAGCTCTGAGAGGCCTCGATCTCTACCTCATCGCCCCGCCAGCCGCTGGTCAGGTTCGACCACCAGGAGGGGGCCTTGTCGCCGAGGCGCGAGGCCGCGAAACCAAGGTCCGCCCGCAGGCTGGCGCGGATGAAGAGGAGGTTGAGCAGGATGAGGAAGCCCAGGCCCACCGCCAACCGCGCCACGAAGAAGGTGTCGGTCAGGTAGATGGCCTTGTGCGGAGGCGCCTCACCCGGCGCCCAGTGGTGCCAGGGGTAGGCCTCCAACCCGCCGCCGACCAGGAAGGCCATCAGCAGCAGGTACATCGGCACCATGAACAGCGCGAAGGCCTCGCCCATCCGCTTGAGCGGACGGGTCCAGCGCGCGCCGACGATGACCGAGGCCACCGCCAGCATCAGGGCGCCCTGGGAGATGCCGGCCCAGTACATGAAGTTGACGATGAAGGCCCCGCGCGCGCGCTCGGCCTCCTGCGTAAAGCCGTAGCCCGCCGCCGCGATGCCCAGCACCAGGAGCAGCGGCCCCAGCACCTTCACCAGCGTCGGCATCGGCCGCGGGGTGTGAGAGATGATTCCGGACACATCCGGAGCATGACCGCCCATGGTTCAGCCTCCCACCGGGGGGGTAGTGGTGGCCGGCACGGACGGCGCGACGTACTGCGCGCCTTCCAGGGTGCGGACGTACCGCACCACCGACCACATCTCCGTCTCATTCATCTGCGTGTCGTAGCCGGACATCAGCTTGGACCGACTGCCGTTGCGGATGGTCAGGTAGACATGACCATCCGAGCGCTTGTTGGCGATGCCGTCGGCTCCCGCGAGCTTGGGCGCGGGAATCGGGAAGCGCCGCTTGCCTTCGGCCGGGTTGTTGTCCATCACCGTACCGCCGCCCGCGCCGGCCACGCCGTGGCAGGGGGTGCAGTAGATGTTGTAGGACGCCTCGCCCGCCTTGATCGTCGCCTCACTGTTGTCGAGCGGGTTGGTGAGACCCTGCCCTTCGGGCGTGGTGACGTCATAGTTCTGGACGTACATGTTGGTGGAGACGGTGTCCTCGGGGAGGGTCATCATCACCCACTCGTAGGCCCGGTAGAAGGCGGCGTCGACCATGTCGATGTCCCAGGGCAGCGCGTAGGCTGCACCCGAGAACAGGGCCACGGCGAGCGCGCCGAAGAGAGTGCGCCCCTTACGCATGAGCAGCCTCCGAAGCGGTGACTTCAATGGCGCCGACGCTCTCGAGGATGGACTGGGCCTTCGCCTGGTCCACCTTCGACAGACCGTTCACCACGAGACCGAACTTGTCATCGCTGAAGCGCGGGTCTTGGACCTCGATCTGCAGCTTGGTGGCCGGCAGCCCGCACATCAGGATGAGCCCGATAAGCGTGAACAGACTGCCGAACATGATGGTGGACTCGAAGGTGATCACGATGAAGGCCGGGATGGAGACCAGCGGCTTGCCCGCCGGGATGATCATCGGCCAGTTCACGTGGGTGATCGAAGCCATGGTGAAGCCGGTGGTGCCCCCGAAGAGGGCGCCACACAACGTGAACCAGCGCACCGGGCTCGGCTTTCCTTCGTAGAGCTGCTCCTCAATCTCGTGCCGAGGCAGCGGCGAGGTGACGATCATGTTGGAGTAGCCAGCCTTCTTGAGCTGGTCGATACCCTCGATCAGGCAATCGAGGTGGGCGAAGACGCTCTTCACGGCGCCAGGGGTGGGGCCAGCAGGCCGGCCCATGAGTGCTCCGATCATGCTGCCACCTCATCGCTCTTGAGCGGGGGACGCACGAGCTCCTTGATCTCCGCGATGGCGACCGAGGGCATGACCTTCATGAAGAGGGTGAACCACAAACCGAACCACCCGAAGGAGCCGATCATGATGCCCATCTCCACCCAGGTCGGCGAGTAGTAGACCCAGGAGTTGGTGTCGAACTGGTGGGCGAGCGAGCTGGCGATGATGTTGTACCGCTCGAACCACATGCCGATGTTGATGATCACCGACACGATGAAGAGGATCGTGAGGTTGGTGCGCGCCTTCTTGAACCACCAGATGAGGGGCGCGATGCAGTTGCAGAACACCATGATCCAGAAGACCCACCAGTAGTCGCCGGTGGCCCGGTACACGAAGATGTCCCACTCGTACACGTTGTCGGAGTACCAGGCGACGTAGTGCTCCATGCCGTAGGCGTAGGTGAGGATCCCGCCCGTGAGGAGGCACATCTTCGCGAGGCTCTCGTAGTGCCACATGTTGATGTACTTCTCCCAGCCGAAGATCTGGCTCATCGGCAGGAGGAGCGTGATGACCATGGCGCAGCCGGAGAAGATGGCGCCGCCGACGAAGTAGGGCGGGAAGAGCGTGGAGTGCCAGCCCGCCGTCTGCGCCATGGCGAAGTCCCAGGACACGACCGAGTGCACGGAGAGCACCAGCGGCGTGGCGAAGGCGGCGAAGAAGCCGTAGGCCGCCATGTAGTGGCGCCACTGCCGGTCGGTGCCGCGCCAGCCCAGCGCGAGACCCTTGTAGACCTCGTGGATGAGACCAGTGGTGCGGTCCCGCACCGCCGCGATGTCCGGGATGAGCCCGATGAAGAAGAAGATCGTCGACACGGTGAAGTAGGTAGACACCGCGAAGACGTCCCACATCAGCGGGGACTTGAAGTTCTGCCAGAGCTGGCGCTGGTTCGGGTAGGGGAACAGCCAGTAGGCGTTCCAGGCGCGGCCGACGTGGATGGCCGGGAACAGCGCCGCCGTCATGACCGCGAAGATGGTCATGGCCTCCGCCGCCCGGTACACGCCGGTACGCCAGCGTGAACGGAAGAGGAAGAGGATGGCGGAGATCAGCGTTCCGGCGTGGCCGATGCCGATCCAGAACACGAAGGTGGTGATGTACACACCCCAGAACACCGGCGGCGCGTAGCCCGCGACGCCGAGCCCGTAGGTCAACTGGGTGAGCCAGCAAAATCCGCCATAGGCCAGGGCCACCAGGCAGACGCCCAGCATCGACCAGTAGGCCATGGAGGGCTTGAAGAGCGGGCGCAGGATGTCACGGGTGACCTCCCCGTAGGTCAAACCTTTCACGGTGCGCTCCTATGGTTATTTGTGGGCAGGGGCAGCGTGACCACCGGACTTCTCTTCGTCATGGCCAGAGCCATGCGCAGAGTGACCGTGACCATGCAGCTTACTGGGGGTGTGGTTGATGCGAGCGAGGTAGCGCACGCCAGGCTTCGTGTTGAGCTCACGGAGCATGGTGTAGGCGCGCTCGTCGCTGAAGAGAGTCGAGACCGCCCCTTCCTTGTCGTTGGTGTTGCCAAAGGTGAGGGCGTCGGCCGGGCAGGCCTGGGCGCAGGCGGTCAGCTTGAGGAGCGCTTCGTTGGGGGCCACGGCGTGGTCCTGGTCGCGGAAGCGGTCCTTGACCTCGCGGATGCGCTGCACGCAGAAGGTGCACTTCTCCATGATGCCCATCTCACGAGGCGACACCTCGGGGTTGAGCATCAGGTTGAAGGAGTCCGGCCACTTGTAGGTGTGGTAGTTGAAGCGCCGCGCCGTGTACGGACAGTTGTTGCCGCAGTAGCGCGTACCCACGCAACGATTGTAGATCATCGCGTTGAGGCCATCGAGGTTGTGGTAGGTCGCGAGGACCGGACACACACCCTCGCAGGGCGCATGGCTGCACTGCTGACACATGACCGGCTGGAAGCGCACATCCGGGAACTCACCGCCACCTTCCCAGTACCGGGAGAGGCGCAGCCAGCCCATGTGGCGCGACTTGCGCACCTCGTCAGGACCCACCACCGAGAGGTTGTTCTCGGCGAAGCAGGCCGACTCACAGGCGCCGCAGCCCGTGCAGCGGTTGAGGTCGACCGCCAGCGCGAAGCGGTAGGTCGGGTGCTCAGGCTCCGGGTACATGTCGGTGAGGCCGCGGCTGGTGAGCCGCTCGTCCACCGGCACATGGTGCTCGGGCACGATCGAGGAAGGACCGTGGCCCTTGCCGAGGTCGTCGATGCTGACGGTGAAGTTGAGGCCGCGGCCCTCCATCGTCATCGCGCCGGCGTAGGCGTGAACCGGGTTCTGCTTGCCGCTGCGCTTGACCTTGGCCACCGTGGTGACGAAGGAGAGCGCGCCGCCGCTGTCGACCCCGGTGCGGATGAGCTTCATCGGGTTCTGGCCAAAGCGCGTGTAGCGGCCGCCCGCCTCATGCCCATTGCCCATCACCACCGCGATGACATCCTTGCGAATGCCCGGCGGCGAGAACCAGCCCACCTCGACCTCACCCTGCTCCGTCTGGAGGATGACGCCGTCGTCCTTCTCCAGGCCCAGATCCTTGGCCGTGTCGCCGTGGATCTCCACCCAGGTGCCCCAGGTGAAGGTGCTGAGCGGCTCGGGCACTTCCTGTGCCCAAGACTTGTTGGCGTGGCGCCCATCGTAGATGTAGGGGTGCGGGAAGAGCGCCAGCACCTTGCCATCTCCCGAGGGGGGAGCCCCCGCCGCAGGAGCCACCGTCAGCACCACCGGGGCGCCGGTCGCCGGCCGATCCTCGAAGTGACCGCCGCGCTGAAGCGAGGCGACCCAGAAGTCCTGGAAGGTGCCGCCCGCCTGACGGGGGCCCCAGACCTCGGCCATCCAGCGGGCCGCGACGTAGTCCTTGAAAGAGGCCGCATCGAGGCCCAGGCCGACCGGCGCCGCAGAAGCGAACACCGCTGCAGGATCTGCCGCAGCGTCGCCCACCGGAGCAGCCGCCGCGGGCGCGCTGATGCCAGCCGCCTTGGCGATGCCCAGGATCGAGTCACCCACCGACTGGGTGTTGTGAATGGCCTTCATCGCCGGCTGCTGCAGGGTCAGGCGGCCGAGGACGCCCTCGCCGTCGCCCCAGGTCTCCAGCGTGGAGCCGGGGGGCAGCACGATGGCCTTCGGGAGCAGCGAGTCCATCGGCTCATTGGTGAAGACCACCAGCGTGCCGACCTTCTCCAAGGCCTCGCGAACCTTGGCGTCACCCGGGAGGAGGTGGACGATGTCGAGGTCATCGAGGAAGAGGACGCCCACCTTGCCAGCGGCACAGTCCGCGAGCAGGCTGGAGACCTCGGCGAAGGAGCTGCGACCGGTGGTGTTGGCATGGTTGCCGAACACCACCGTCTTGCCCACCGCGCCGGCCACTTCGTTGAGCAGCAGGACCGCGATGTCGAGATCGGTCGCGGAGCCCGAGGTGGCGGTGCCGCTGGGGAGCGCCACGGCCACCCCTTCGGCGATCCACTTTGCAACCTCGGCGAGGCGCTCCGCGGAGATCTCCGCCGCCGCCGCCGCCGCCGCGAGGTCCGCGCTGGCCAGCAGACCCGCCGCAGGACCGTTGTAGCCGCGCAGCTTCGCCACCGCGCCGGCCAGGGCCAGCGCGACGCCGACCTCGCTGCCGGGCTTGGCGGCGAGGTGAAGGTCGGCCATCGCCGCGGAGGTGCCGACGCGCGGCTCCACGCAGACGAGACGCGTCACAAAGCCGCCCATCTTCGGGTCGCGCGCGTTGGCGTAGCCGCGGGTGAGCTGCAGGGTCTCGCCCCAGGTGCCGAGGAAGTCCGCGCCGAAGGAGACGATCGTGCGCGCCTCATCCAGGCGGAAGCTCGGGATGGCGTCCATGCCAAAGACCGCCTTGGTGGCGGACCGCAGGCTGTCACGCCCCAGGGGCTCCCACTGACGGGCGCTGCCGCCCGCGCCAGCCATCAGCTGGCCGATCAGCTTGCCGAGGCTGCCGGTGCGGTAGCGGCCAAGCCAGGCCACCCCTTGACCGCCCGCCTTGGCCGCCGAGAGCGCGCTGCCCACCGTGGAGATTGCCGTCTCCCAGGTGCTGGCGGCGCCCGCCACCATCGGGGAGATGAAGCGGTCCGGGCTGTAGGTCGCCTGGATGCCAGCCTGTCCCCGGGAGCAGAGCTTGCCCTGGCTGGTGGGATCCTGGGGGTTGCCCTCCAGCTTCACCACACGGCCCTCGCGGTTCTTGGCCAGCACGCCGCAGCCGCTGGGACATTCGTCGCAGCGCGTGGCGAACCAGGTCGCAAGCCCCGGCATGATCTGGTCCGGCTGGACCACATAGGGCAGGACGTTCTCTACCGGAACCAGAGGGTCCCAGGACACGGCGGACGGCAGCTTGGTCAGGCTCACTTCGGTGCTGCAGCCGCTCGCGACGGCGGCGGCACCGGAGACGCCGACCGCCTTCACAAAGTCGCGTCGGTTCAACGTGGTCATCAATCGCCTCCGCTCGCGCTCAGTCGTGGCAGGTGTAGCAGTCTTTCAGCTCAGCCCGTCGCAACTCGGCCTTCGAGCCATAGTTTTCGTTCACTTTGGGGTGGGTCTTGTGGCAGTCCAGGCACCAGCCCATCGTGAGCTCGCCCTTGCGGACCACCGTAGTCATGTCGTTCTGCACGTCGCCGTGGCACTCCTGGCAGGCGACGCCTCCCTTGACGTGCCGCTTGTGGCTGAAGTAGACGAAGTCGGGGAGATCGTGCACCTTGACCCAGGGGATGGGCTCGCCGCTCTCCCAGTACTGCATCAGCTTGGTCAGCTCGGTGCGACCCGGCTCGGGGCGGCCATCGGGCTTGATCTGGCTGTGGCAGTTCATGCAGACCTGCGTGGGCGGGACGCCCGCGTGGGTCGACTGCTTGGCCACATAGTGGCAGTACTGACAATCGATCTTCAGCTCACCCGCGTGCAGCTTGTGCGAGTAGAGGATCGGCTGTTCGAGGTGTTCATCGTTCACCGCGCCGTAGGCCACCCGTTCGCCATTGGCGGGGGGCAGCAACCAATGCACGCCCAACGGGAAGGTCTGGTCGTCATCCTCGATCCACTGGAATGCTTCCGGGACGCGAGGATCGTGGGCCAGATCCGAGGCGGCAGGGGCTGGGGTCTTTGATTCTTCCGACGCCTGGCTGCTCCCCGACAAGGAGTAAGCCAGCACCGCTGCGCCCAGCACCGGAGCGGCGAAAAGCAGGGTCCGCTTCCATCGATTCATGGTGACTTCCGGCTCGCCGTCCACGGGACGAACTCCGCACTCACGGAGACCGCTGCCCGGGCCCTCCGAGGACCTGTTCAGGACGGGTGACCCCCCTAATGTGAGTGACCGTCACCTTCAAGCCAGACCATGACAGGAGCTGACAACTGCTCGGGAAGAGCCCGACCGGCGATGTGTTGCAGGCCGTCCAAGGGGCTCCCCCTCGATCCACCGGCCGCGACGGCCCTCACGCGCTACGCCGCGCCGATCGGGAGCGACGATGATTCGCATCACAGGCGGCACCCTGCGGGGCCGAACCCTCAGCCAGGCGGTCCCCCCCGGCGTCCGTCCCACCGCAGCGCGCATGCGCGAAGCCCTCTTTTCGATGATCGGCCAGGACCTCGCCGGGTGGAGCCTCCTCGACGCCTTCGGCGGGATGGGCCTCTTCTCCTTTGAGGCCTGGAGCCGCGGCGCCGCCCCGGTCACCACCGTCGAAAAGAGCCGGCGCACCGCCGATCAGCTCCGGGTTGAGGCCGGTCGCCTGGGCGTCCCGCTCGACCTCCGCGTGGACGACGCCCAGCGGATCTTGAGCGCCCCCAGCGAGGGTTGGGACCTCATCTTCCTGGATCCCCCCTACGCCGAGGATCCGCTGCCCTGGGCCTCCCTCGCCGCCCCGCGCACCCGCCGCCTCCTTGTCGTAGAGCACCGCGCCGATCGCGAGTTGCCCGCCGCGATCGGGCCCTTGCTCCTCGATCGCCGGCGCGCCTATGGCGAGGGCGCCG
>JBEIQK010000697.1:0-3547 GCA_040376505.1 Alphaproteobacteria bacterium
CCCTGGTCGAGTCCAAGCCGCGCATGCCGGCCAAGCAGGCGGAGCCGCCGCCCCCCTCGGGCAAGGGCCCGCTCAAGGTCATGGGTGAGGTGGAGCGCACAACCGTGGTCGTCGGGTGGACGATGCCGGCCGGCTACTACATGAACCAGATCTCGATGAACGTCGCGGTCAACCTGGTGAATGAGCAGGTGCTGCAGATGCTCTACCCAGACTACGATCCGCTCACCGACGAGATCGACAACGCCGGCTGCTTCCTGCAGCCCAGCAAGCTGGCCAGCATCGCCGCCTGCTTCGCCGAGCCCTCGGGCGGCATGACCCCCGAGCGCACCATCGAGAAGATTGGTGACGCGCTCTCCAGCGCCTGGGACAAGGAGATGCTCAAGTACGAGCCTTTCCGCCAGATGCAGGCCTACTACTTCAACAACTCCAAGGCGATGAGCCAGGCCTCCATCCTGCGCTCGGTCGACGAGATCGCCTCGATCGGCGGCGGTCGCGCCACCAACCTCGCCCACTTCGTGCACTTCTCGGCCAACCCGGCCTTCTTCTCCTACTCCTTCCAGCAGGTGCAGGCGGCCGACCTCGCGGTCGCCCGGCAGATGGCCGAGCAGTACCTCAACCGCGGCCGCATGGTCGCCGTCGTCGTTGAACCGCTCAGCGACGAAGAGAAGGCCCGGCGCAAGGCCCGTGTCTCGGCCGGCGAGGAGAACGCCTCGTACCATGGCACCAGCGCCAAGGATGAGTTCGACTTCGCCTTCGATGTCAGCCAGATCACGCCCGAGACCATCGAGCGCGTGATGGTGGTGCCCGACCGCTCCAAGATCAAGGAGCTGACGCTCGACAACGGGCTCAAGGTCTCGGTGATGTCCTACGGCGAGGCGCCGGTGGTGCGCGTCGGCCTCTTCGTGCACGGCGATGACATGAACGCGCCGCAGTACGGGCTCGACCGCTTCTCCGAGGCGCTCAGCTACCGGGCCTCCAAGCAGTCGGCCTCCGAGTCGCTGATGCAGGTGGCGGGCGACTCCTACGAGATGCCGATGACGCTCGGCCGCATGCTGTGGGCGGAGGGCAGCTCAGGCAACCTCGACGCGGTGCTGCGCCAACTTCGGCTCCAGGTCGAGCAGCTCGACCTCGTGATGGCCGACAAGAGCCAGCAGATCAAGATCTGGCGCAAGGCCTCGCGCTCGGCCGGCAAGGACCCGAAGACCTGGGCGGCCCGCCTCAGCAACCAGGTCCTCTTTGGCAAGGACCACCCGCTGGGCCGCTACATGGACGCCACCACCTTCGACGCGATGGAGGACTGGGGCGCCGACGAGATCAAGAGCTGGATGGCCACCAAGTACCAGCCGAAGAACGCGAACCTCGTGGTGGTCGGCAAGGTCGACGCGGCGGTCGCTGAAGCGGCGGTGCGCAAGATGTTCGACGGCTGGCAGTCTCCCAAGGCAGCCGCCCCCCCGGCGCGGGCGATCCCGCCCTTCCAGAACGCCCCGGCGCGCAAGATCATGATCTTCGACAAGGACAGCGCCACCCAGTCCGAGATCGCCACCACCTGCCCGCTGGCGACCGTCACCGCGGAGAAGCGCGCCACCATCGACGTGCTCGGCGACGTGGTCTCCGAGGAGTACTGGCGCAAGCTGCGTGAGCAGAGCGCGGTCACCTATGGTGCCTACGCCTACTCCCAGTGGTGGCCGGGCGGCTCGGCGGTGCTCAAGGGCTGGACCCTGGTGCAGAACAGCGCGGTCGGCTTTGGCGTGGAGACCATCCTCGAGCTCTTCGAGCAGGTCAGCAAGGGCTCCATCGACGACAAGCGCATGGCCAACGCCAAGTGGACCAACGCGCGCACCTACGTGCTGGGTCAGCAGTCGGGCAGCCAGATGTTGAGCCGCCTGCAGGGCCAGTACGTCAACGGCGTCGGCTACGACTTCTTCTCGGTCTACCCCAAGGCGCTCGGCCAGGTGAAGTCCACCGACTTCGCCAGCCTGGTCAGCCCCTGCGTCGGCCACGAGGTCATCACCATCGTCGGCCCGAAGGAGTTCGCCTCCAAGCAGCTCGATGATCTCAAGCTGCCCTACGAGGTGGTGGACTGGGAGGGCCTCTACAAGGCCCAGTTGACCCCCAAGGAGGTCGAGGCCTACGAGAAGGCCAAGGCCGACAAGAAGAAGAAGGCCGAAGAGAAGAAGGCCGAAGAGAAGAAGTAGGCTTGGCAGGGGAGGGGAGCGCGGGCTCCCTTCCCCAAAAGCAGAGAGGGCAGGCCCGGAATCGGCGCCTGCCCTCTCTCCGTTGGGGCTGGACCCCTCAGTGCACCGGCTGGCTCTTGCCGGCCTTGTCGACGATGTGGGCCTGGAAGCGCTGCAGGTAGAGCTGCAGGTCTTTCAGGTTGGTGCGGTCGGTGCTCTTGAGCAGGGCCATGCGCCCGCGCTTGAGCGCCGCCTCGAGGCCGGCCACGTCGGACTTGTGCAGGCTGCCCTGGTTCTCGCGCAGGAACTTCTCCAAGGTCACGAGGCGGTGCTCGATCCCCTCGCGCAGCTCCTTCATCTCGGCGGCCTCGGGGCTCTCGGCGGCGGCCGGGGTGGTCACCGAGGCCTTCATGCGCTCCAGCTCGGTCTTGGACAGGCCGGTGGGCGACTCGATCACGATCTTCTCGGTGACGCCGGTGCGGGTGTCGCGGGCGCTGGCGCTGACGATGCCGTTGGCGTCGATGGCGAACTTGACCTCGATGCGGGCCTCGCCCTTGGGGGCGGGCTGGATGTTGCGCAGCTCGAAGTCGCCCAGGCTGACGTTGTCGCGGGCGTTGAGGCTCTCGCCCTGCAGGACGTGGATGCGCACGGTGCGCTGGTTGTCGACCGCGGTGGTGACCATCGTGGTCTTCTGGGTGGGGATGGTGGTGTTCTTGTTGATCAGCGGCGCGAACTTGCCGCCGCGGACCTCCATCCCCAGGGTGAAGTTGGTCACGTCGAGGAGGGTGACGCTCTTGACGTCGCCCTCCAGGATGCCGGCCTGGATGGCGGCGCCGACCGCGACGACCTCATCGGGGTTGAAGCCCTTGTTGAGCGGCTTGCCAAAGAGCTTCTTCACCAGCTCCTGCACCAGGGGGATGCGGCTGCTGCCGCCCACCAGGATGACCTCGTCGATCTTGGCCACCTCGAGGCGGGCGTCGGTGAGGGCGCGCTGGCACTCCACGATGGTCTGCTCGATCAGCGGCCGGGCGATGCCCTCGAAGGTGGCGCGCGACAGCGTGCTTTGGAGGTGCTTGGGCCCGCTGGCGTCGGCGAGGAGGAAGGGCAGGTGGATGTCGGTGCTGGTGGCGCTCGACAGCTCGTGCTTGGCCCGCTCGGCGGCGTCGCGCAGGCGCTGCATCACGATGCGATCGCCGCTGACGTCGATGTGGTGCTGCTTGCGGAACTCGCCCAGGAGCCAGTCGACGATCACCTTGTCGATGTCGGTGCCGCCGAGGGTGTTGTTGCCCCGGGTGGCCCGCACCTCGGCCACGTCGCGGTCGACCTCGAGCAGGGAGATGTCGAAGGTGCCGCCGCCGAAGTCATAGACCGCG
>JBEIQK010000354.1:0-6427 GCA_040376505.1 Alphaproteobacteria bacterium
AGCGCCCGGTGGGCGAGGTTGCCCAGATCATTGGCCAGATCGGCGTTCACCCGGGTCATGAAGGCCGGGTGGCTGAACTCGCCGTCGCCGCCAAAGGGCAGCTCGCGCAGGAGGAAGTAGCGCACCTGATCGGCCCCATAGGCCTCGCAGAGGAGGAAAGGATCGATCACATTGCCGAGCGACTTGCTCATCTTGATGCCGCCCACCGTCCACCAGCCGTGCACCCACAGGGTCTTTGCCGGGGTGAGGCCCATCGCGAAGAGCATCGTCGACCAGTACACAGCGTGGAAGATGACAATGTCTTTGCCGACGAGCTGCAAGGCGGCGGGCCACTTCTCGGCGAAGTCCGGCGCGCAGCGGGCCGGATCGGGGTGGTAGCCGATGGCCGAGAGGTAGTTGAGCAGGGCGTCGAACCAGACGTAGGTGACGTAGTCGGGGTCGAAGGGCAGCGGGATGCCCCAGGGCAGGCGGGTGGCCGGCCGGCTGATACACAGATCGCCCAGGTCTTTGCGCAAGTAGCCCAGCACCTCGTTCTTGCGGCTCTCGGGCTGCAAAAAGTCGGGGTGGTCGGCGATCCAGGCCCGGAGCTGATCGCCATACTTCGCCATGCGAAAGAAGTAGTTCTTCTCGGTGACCCACTCCACCGGCCCGCCGGTGTCGGGGCACTTGCCGTCTTTGAGGTCTTTTTCGGTCCAGAAGCGCTCGGCCGACTTGCTGTACCAGCCCTCATAGTCGGCGGCGTAGATGTCGCCGCGCTCCCAAAGCATGGCCAGCACCGCGCTCACCACCTCTTTGTGGCGGGGCTCGGTGGTGCGGATGAAGTCGTCATAGGCGACGCCGACCCGCTCCAGCAGCACCTTGAAGCGCTGGTGGGTCTCGTCGACATGGGCCTGGGGGCTCAGGCCACGGGCGACCGCCGCTTCGTACACCTTGAGGCCGTGCTCATCGGTGCCGGTGAGCATCCAGGCGCCCTGGCCCTTCATCTTCGCCCAACGGCACATCACATCCGCCACGATGCTGGTGTAGGCGTGGCCCATGTGGGGGTTGGCGTTGACGTAGTAGATGGGGGTCGTGGTGTAGAACTGCGTGCTCATCGGCGCTCCCTCGGCCTGCGCGGGTCGCCCAGCGCAGGCGGCCCCTGCTAAACCCCGCCCGCGGCCGGGGCAAGCTTGTGGCCCTGGGGGGTCCCGGCCGGTTGTGGCCCCGGGGGGGCCGGGATAGCCCCGCCCCATGTTTCATGCGCTGGGCTACAGCCTCTCCGAATTCGACCCCCTCGACCCTGGCCGCCTCTGCCGCGGCCGCGAGCGGTGGATCGACCCCTACCCCACGCCGCCCCTCCCCTTCCTGCATCGGGTGGTGGTGAGCGGCGCCACCTTCAGCGATGACAGCGCCCGCGACGCGCGCCGGGGCCTGCAGGGCAGCAAGGTCACCACCGGTGAGATCGTCCGGGGGCTCTTTCCCAACGCCCACGCCGTCGCCTGGGCCGAAGACGCCCACGCCCTGGAGGTGCCGGCCGGTGCCCAGGGGCTCGAGCACTACATCGTGCGGCGCCCGGGCTCGGGGCTCAACCGCTGGATGGTGCGCTGGAGCATGCCCGTCGACAGCGTGGCCGACGTCGACATCGCCCGGGAGGGCGGCGCTGATGTCTTCCTGCTCCTCGCCGAGCCCGCCCCCGAGGTCGAAGCCGGCGGGCGCCCCATCGAAGACGCCCCGGCCGCCGACGCCCACTGTGAGCCGGCCCGCAAAGGCGGCCTGCCCGAGTGGATGCGCGAGGCCCTCTTTCTGCTCTCCGGCCACCGGGTCGAGGGCCCGCCGGCCCGGCTCTACCAGCCCGCGGTGATCGCCGAGATCCTCACCTGGGCCGAGGGCCTCGTGCTGGTGCACCAGGACAAGCATGGGCCCTGCCTCGGCATCTACGCCCGCGAGAGCCTCGATGCCGAGGCCGTGCTCGGCCGCCTCACCGCCGCCAAGGGCGCCCTGTGCGTGCCCTTCGCCATCCCGCCGATGCTCGCCCGCTGGGATCGCGCCCTGTGGGAGCTGCGCCAGGATTGGGATGAGCGCAGCCAGGGCGAATTCCCGATTCCGCCCGCCGCCGAATCCACCGCCTGGCGCAAGACCGCGCCGGCGCTGGCTGAGCGCACCGAAGAGTAGGCGCCCCCGCGCGGGGCGCAAGGTTGTGTCCATGAAGCGCGCCGCCATCGCCCTCCTCCTGCTGCTTGGGCTCTTCGTCGGGCCCTCGCGCGCCCAGGAGCCGGGTGAGCTCTGGCTGAGCCGCATCGGCGCCGGCGAGCTGCCCTGGAACACCACCGCCCAACCCGTGACGGTGGTGCCGCGCGGCCGCGATCTGACCCTGCCCGACACCGGCTTCATCGGCAAAAACACCCAGGACAAGCCCGACGACTACGAGCTGCCAGGGCCCTACAACCCCACCGAGCGTCGCTACCTGCGCTACGTCCACGGCCAGCTCGTCGATGCCTGGCTGCTGCGCGAAGGGGCGATCGACACCAGCGAATTCGCCGCCCAGGGCGTGATGGAGTGGCGCGGCCCGGTGCTGGGCCCCGGCGAGAAGGGCACGGTGGCCTATGGCGACGCCACGAGCTGGCTGCTCGACGGCCGCACCGTGCTGCACTGGCGCGACCGGCTCACCAACCGCGAGGTGCTGGTGAGCCGGGCCGTCTCGCCCGGCCAGTACGCCGTTCGCCGGTCGGCCCCCCTGCACCCGAGCGCCGAGAGCGGCGCCAGCATCAAGCTCAAGGGCAGCCTCAAGGAGGCGGTCAAGCCCTACGCCTCGCACCTGTCGAGCTGCCTGGAGACCGCGCCCAAGCCGGTGGTGGCCACCGTCACCCTGCGCTTCGACAGCCGCGGCCGGCCGGCCCGCCTCTTCGCCAGCACCGATCAGCCCGCCCCGGACCTCGTCGACTGTGTCGCCGCCGCCCTGGCCGACGTCACCGCCCTGCCCGACACCGAGGGCACCCTCGAAGCCCTGCGGATGCGCTGACCCCCCTCACCCACCGCCCGACCCGCAACAGGCGCCCGGCCATGCCCAAGATCCGCCTCGACAAGCTCCTCGCCGATCGCAGCCCCCTGAGCCGCTCTGAAGCGATCCTCGCGATCCGCCGGGGCCGCGTGCAGGTGGCCGGAGAGACCCTCTGGGACCCGGCCGCCAAGGTCGATCCCGCAGCGCCCCTCACCCTCGACGAGGCGCCGCTCACCGAGCCCCCGGCCTTTGCGCTCTTCCACAAGGCGCTGGATGTACAGTGCACGGTGGGCGATCCGCTCGGCCGCATCAACCTCTCCGACGTGGCCGGTGAGCTGCTCGCCTTGGGCCTGCACCCGGTCGGCCGCCTCGACGCCGACACCAGCGGCCTGCTGCTGTTCTCCCGCGACGGCGCCCTCACCCAGCGCCTGCTGCACCCCCGCCACGCGGTGTGGAAGGTCTACGCCGCCACCGTCGAAGGCAAGCCCAACGCGGCGCTGGCCGCGCAGCTCGCCGAGGGCGTGGAGATCAGCGACGGCGTGGTGACCGGCGCAGTGCGCCAGATCGAGGGCGCGGTGGTGACCCTGGCGGTGAGCGAAGGAAAACACCGGATGGTGCGGCGGATGCTGAACAACGCCGGCTTTCCGGTGGTGGCCCTGCGGCGCCTCGCCTTTGGACCCTGCGAGTTGGGCGACCTGCCGGTGGACGCCTGGCGGGCCCCCACCGAGGCCGAGGCGGCCTGGGCCCGCAGCCTCGTCGGCTGAGCCGGAGCGCGGGAGCCGGGGCGCCTCTGTTCGGCGCGGCGCGATAGGCTGGCGCGATGAAGCCCGTGCACCTTGGCATCGACCTCGGAACGACCAATTCCACCGCCGCCGCCTTTGACGGCGAGGCCATCACGCTCATCCGCAACGCCCAGGGCGGGCCGCTCACGCCTTCGGTGGTTCGCTACGATGCGCGTGGAAAGGCCCTCGTCGGCGCCAAGGCCCGCCGCTTCCTCGACACCGACCCTGCCAACACCCGGTCGGAGTTCAAGCGGCTGATGGGCACCAGCCATCGCCTGGAATTCCCCGCCGCCGGCCTGCAAAAGCGCCCCGAGGAGCTCTCCGCCGAGCTGCTGCGCTCGATGCGCGCCGACGTGCAGGAGCAGTTGGGCTTTCTGCCGGCCACCGCGGTGATCTCGGTGCCGGCGCTCTTTGAGCTGCCCCAGACCCGCGCCACCGCCGAGGCCGCCCGCCTCGCCGGCTTTGACCGGGTCGAGATGATCCAGGAGCCCGTCGCCAGCGCCATCGCCGCCGGCTGGTCGGCCGAAACCTCCGATGGCAAGCCCTGGCTCGTCTATGATCTCGGCGGCGGCACCTTCGACGCCAGTCTGCTGGAGACCACCGAAGGTCTGCTGCGTGTGGTTGGGCACGACGGCGACAACTTCCTCGGCGGCCGCGACGTCGACGGCGCCATCGTGGAGTGGGTCCTGGTCGCCCTCCGCGCCGAGGGCACCACCCTCGACGTGGCCGATCCCCGCCTCGCCGCGCCGCTGCGGGCCCTGCGCCACGCCGCCGAAGAGGCCAAGATCGAGCTGTCGCGGGCCCGAGAGGCCAGCCTCTCCCTGCCGGGTTGGGCCGATCGCATCGACATCGAGCTCACCCTCGATCGGCCCACCTTCGTCGCCCTCTGCCAGCCCCTCGTGCAGCGCAGCCTCGAGGTCTGCATCCGGCTGCTCACCCGCCACGGCCTGCGACCCGGCGGCCTCGGCCATGTGGTGCTGGTCGGCGGCCCCACCGTGATGCCCTGGTTGCGCGAGGCGGTCGCCACCGCCCTGCAGGCGCCCATTCAGGCCGGCCTCGACCCGATGACCCTGGTGGCCCAAGGGGCGGCCCTCTTCGCCGCCACCAGCGGCCTCGACGCCCGCAGCAGTGGAGCCGCCGCCCCCGCGGTTGGCGCGACCCCAAGCGCGCCGCCGGTCTGGGTGCAGCACCCCTCGATGACCTCCGACAGCGCGCCCTTTGTGGTGGGTCGGGTGCAGCCCGGCGACGGCATCCAGGCCGTGCGCCTCAAGCGCCTCCAACCCCTCTGGGTGAGCGAGGTCGAGAAGATCGACGAGGACGGCGCCTTCGCCCTGCAGGCCCACCTGCAGCTTCGCAGCGTGAACCTCCTGCAGGTCGAAGGCCAGACCGCCGCCGGCTGGGTGGCCCTCTCGGGGGGCGCGGTGCGCATCGTTCACGGCCTCAGCCTCCAAGATCCGCCGCTCAGCCGCAGCATCGGCGTGGCCCTGGCCGGCGACGAGGTGCGCGTCTACGTCGAGCGCGGCTCGCCGCTGCCGATGCGCCGCTCCTTTGTTCACCACACAGTCGACGCCATCCAGCCCGGCGACGAGGCCGTGCTCAGCGTGCCGATCGTGCAGGGGGAGTTCCACAAGGCCAGCCTCTGTCGCCTCGTCGGCCAGCTCACCGTGCCGGCCCGGGCCCTGCGCCGGCCCCTGCCGATCGGCAGCCCGGTGGAGGTCACCCTGGAACTCGACCGCGGCGGGCGCCTCGCCGCCAGCGCCCGCCTGGAGGATGGCAGCCTCTTCGAGCACGTCGCCAGCCTCGTCGTGCCCCAACTCGAGCCCGCCTCGCTGCCGGCCAGCCTCGAAGGGCTGCAGGGTCGCCTCGGCGCCGCCCAGGCCCAGGCCGCCCGCGAATTCGACGTCAACGAGGCCGCCCGCCTCGGCAAGATCGAGGGGCTGCTCCACGAGGCCCGCAAGGGCTCGGCCGCCGCCCAGGGCGGGGATCTCGACGCCCTCGAGCGCACCCGCCGCCTGCTCCTGGAGGTGGACGAGCTCTTCGCCGCCCAGGAGGCCGAGTCGGCCTGGCCCAAGCTCAGCGAGGAGGCCAAGGCCGCCATGGCCAACGCCGTCATCGCCGTCCACAGCCACGGCCACGCCCAGGAAAAAGAGGTGCTGACCGATCTCTCCCGCCGCCTGAACGGTGCCCTGTCGGCTCGCAACATCCGCGAGGTGGAGCGCATCCGCGGCCAGCTCCGGGCCCTGGCGGCCAACGCCTGGCTGCGGCGGCCCAATGCCTGGGCCGAAGAATTCGACTACACCGCCGGCCGGGCCTCGGAGATGAACGATCTGCGCAAGGCCAACAGCCTGATCGCCGAGGGACGCAAGGCCGCCCGCGATCGCGACGCCAGCGGCCTGGAGCGGGTGACCCGGGCGCTTTGGGCCCTGCTGCCGCCCTCGGCCAAGGATCGCCAGCGCAGCTTTGGCTCGGGCCTGCGGTGAGCGAAAACCCCTTCTTTGTGTTGGGTGTGCCCACCACCGCCACCCGCCAGGAGGTCGAGCGCGCCGCCCAGAAGCTGCTCGCCCAACTGTCCATGGGCGTGAAGAGCGCCGCCACGCTGCAGACCCCACAAGGCCCCCGCCCGCGCACCGAAGACGACGTGCGCGCCGCCGCCGCCGCCCTGCGCGCC
>JBEIQK010000629.1:0-3992 GCA_040376505.1 Alphaproteobacteria bacterium
AGCACGATCACGTCGCCGTGGCCGGACTCGTGCTTGAGGCAGCTCGGGCAGCGGCCGCAGGCCTCGATGGGGTCGGCCGTGGCGTCGAGCTCGGCCAGCGAGGCCTCCAGCACCGCGAGGCCGGCCGCCGAGGCGCGGACCCGGTGCCAGGCGGCGGTCTCCGGCACGTCGGCCCCGGCGATGGGCTCGATCTTGGCGGTGGCCTCTTCGGTGAAGGCCACCTCGGGCTCCTCGGGGGTGAGGTCGATCTCGGGGCGCCGGCGGGCCCAGGGTGCGCGGCGAGAGCGGGGGAGCCGATCGGTAGGCGGCTCTGCGGGCTCGGCGGTTGGGGCCGCCAGCTCGACCGACCCCGGCGGCAGGCCCAACTCGGCCAGCACGGTGGCGAAGGCGGCACCCCAGTCCTGGGGCGGCCCCGCCTCGACCTCCTCGGAGGAGAGGTCCTCCCACTGTTCGTCCCCTTCCACCACCACGGGGGTGGGATCGGCGAGGCTGATCGGCTCGATTGCGTCGGCCTCCAAGGTGAGGAGATCGTCTTCATCGAGCTCTTGGAGGCCATCCAGCAGATCGGGCAGGGACTCGGGCTCGGCCAAAGAGGGGGCGGCGCCCGGGATTCGGCGCAGACCCGCCGACCGTGTGGAGGGGCTGTCAAGGGAGGACATTCCGTGGGCCTCGACGATGCGGGTAGGGTGCGGAAGGACCGGCCGGGGGCTGCTTTGGGGCCGCGCCGGGCGCCTGTCCCGGCGGGGGCAGACGGGATACCGGCGCAGGCGAGGCTGGGTGCACCCGGCGCTCCGCGCTCTGTGCAGTCTACTCCTTTCTTCGTCTACCTTGGTTCTGGAGTCTTGTTCATGTGTGGAATCGTTGGCTACATCGGGCCTCGGGAGGTGACTCCCATTCTGTTGGAAGGGCTGCGGCGCTTGGAGTACCGCGGCTATGATTCTGCGGGCATCGCCATTCACGCCGATAGCGTGCTCACCGTCCACAAGACGATTGGTCGCGTCGCCGATCTGGTTCGTCGGGTGCCCGAGAGCCTGCCCGGCCACCTCGGCATCGCCCACACCCGCTGGGCCACCCATGGCGGCGTGACCGACGCCAACGCCCACCCGCACCTCGATGGCAGCGGGCAGGTCGCGGTGATTCACAACGGCATCATCGAGAACATGAACCCGCTCAAGGCGCGCCTGATCGAAGAGGGCGTGGTCTTTGTGAGCGAGACCGACACCGAGATCCTGGTGCACCTGATCGCCCGCTTCCTCGACGGCACCGGCGCCTTGGGCCAGAAGCTGCCGCCGGAGTGCGTGGGCGACCCGCTTGAGGCGGTCCGCGCCGCCTTGCGGGTGGTGCGCGGCACCTGGGGGCTCGCCGTGCTCTTCCGCGACCACCCCGGCGTGATCATCGCCGCCCGCAACGGCTCGCCGCTGGTGGTGGGGCTCGGCGAAGGCGAGACCTGGCTGGCCAGCGATCCCCACGCGCTCACGCCCTACACGCGGCAGGTGGTCTTCCTCCAAGACGGCGAGCTGGCGCGCATCGACCGCGATGGGGTCGAGACGGCCCGCCTCGGCGGCGGCCTGCACCGCCCAAGCGCCATGACCCTCGAAGCCCTGTGGGGCGACGGAGACCTCGGCGCCTTCCCGCATTTCATGCTGAAGGAGATTCACGAGCAGCCCGAGGCCTTGCGCCAGTGCCTGCGTGGCCGCGTGGTGGCCGAAGAGGGCCTCACCCGGCTGGGCGGCCTCGACCTGTCGCCCCGCCAGCTCGTCAGCATCCCGCGGGTGGGGCTCTTTGGCTGCGGCACCGCCTGGCACGCCTGCACCGTCGGTGCCCTGGCCATCGAGCACCTCGCCCGGGTGCCGGCCAGCGCCGAGATCGCCAGCGAGTTCCGCTACCGCAACCCGGTGATCGACCCGGCCGGGCTGTACTTCGCGGTGAGCCAGTCCGGCGAGACCGCCGACACGCTGGGCGCCGTCAAGGAGGTGCAGCTCAAGGGCGGCACCGTGATGGGCGTGGTCAACGTGGTGGGGTCGAGCATCGCGCGGCAGACCGGGCGCGGGGTCTACATCCACTCGGGCCCGGAGATGGCGGTGGCCAGCACCAAGGCCTTCTCCAACATGGTGGCGGCGCTGTACCTCTTCGCTTTGCAGCTCGCGCGCACCCGCGGGCTGTCGCTCTCGGCGGGCAAGCGCTTCGCCGAAGACCTGCAGGCCATGCCCGACCTCGTCGGCGCCTACCTCGAGAAGCCCGGCCCCATCGACGAGGCCGTGCGCAGGCTGGCCAACGCCAAGATGGCCCTCTTCCTGGGCCGCGGCGTGTCGGCGGCGGTGGCGGCCGAGGGGGCGCTCAAGCTGATGGAGGTGGCCTACGTGCCCTGCATCGCCTATCCAGCCGGCGAGATGAAGCACGGCCCCATCGCGCTCTTGGAGAAGGGCAGCCCGGTCGTGGTGATCGCCCCCGATGACCCGGTCAAGGACAAGACCCTCTCGGCGCTGCATGAGTGCCGGGCCCGCGGGGCCGAGGTCATCCTCATCCACACCGAGGGCGACCACGAGGCCGCCTCGATGGCCGATCTCGCCATGGCCGTGCCCCGCACCGCCGAGCTGCTGAGCCCGCTGGTGACCGTGCTGCCCCTGCAGCTCCTGGCCTACCGGGCCGGCCTCGCCCTCGGCCGCGACATCGACCGGCCGCGCAACCTCGCCAAGTCCGTCACGGTGGAGTGAGGCTCAGGCGGGGATGGGCAGGGCGGCGCGAAAGAGCGCGCCGTCGTCGGTCCACAGCCAGCCCCGGTCGCCCGCGCAGACCCCGCTGTCGGCGCCCAACTCGGCCCCCAGCGCGAAGAGGGCCGGGTCGAGCCCGACCTCGGCAGGGGCCGGGGGCTCCTCAGCGGAGGGCATGGCCAGCTCAAAGAGGGGGTCAAGGGCGAAGCAGCCGGCGCTCGTGCGCACCAGCACCTGCCCGCCGGCCCGCCCGGCCTCGATCACGCCCTCGCCCATGATCTCCGGGGGCAGGGTGAAGCCGCCGCGCTCTTCGCCCTGGGGGCCGCTGATGCTCACCCGGTCCCCGAGGATGCCGATCACGCCGTCGTCATCGGCCAGCAGCTCTTCGGCGATGAGGCCCGGGTTGGGGGGGCTCGAGGCGCCGCTGCGCAGATCCCAGGCGCAGGCCGCCGGGCCGTAGAGGGTGCCGGCGAAGAGGGCTGGGCTCGTGGGCAGGAAGCCCCCGCGCACCTTGTCGCCGGCGAAGGTGAAGACGCAGCCGTCGGCCTCTTCGAGCCAGAGGCCCTCGCCGTCGGCATCCAAGGGGAGGGGATCGGTGGCGGCCCGCTCGCCGAGGGTGGCGCCCTCGTCGGTGCCCACCCGCCGCAGGTTGGGCCCCGATCGGGCGAGGAGCACGGCGCCATCGGACGAAAAGCGCAGGCTGTCGAGGGCAAGGTCGGGGTCGAGCTCGATCAGGGCGCCCTGGCGCGGCAGCAGAAAGAGCCGCTCGTCGGTGGCCAGCAGGCCCACGCCCTGGGGCCCTGCGACGAGGTGGCGGGCCTTGCCGCGGTAGCGCCCCGCCAGCCAGGTGCCGGCCGGGCCGCGGCGGTAGAGGTAGCCCTCGTCGGCCCACAGCCAGCAGGGGGCGTCGGGGGCGACGGCCAGCAGCCCTTCTTCGGCGCCGAGCGGCAAGCGGGCCGGCCCGCCGCCAGGCAGCGAGAAGGCCGTCTTGGTGGAGGGCTGGCTCAGCCATGCGAGGCCCTGGCCCATCGACAGCTCCCGCCGGGGGGCCCGCTGGTCGATCTGCGCGCTGATCTGCCCCTGATCGTCGAGCTCGATGATGCGGCAGCGGGTGGGGCCGGCCGCCGAGAGGGCCCGCCAGCCGTTGGCGGTGGCCTGGAGCTGGGTCAGCTCACCCAGGGGGATGTGCCGGGCGAGGCCCGGGCGCCACAGAAAGAGGCCCTCGCGGCCGGCCCAGGCGAGGCCGCCACGGGCCCCCAGGAGGAGGTCGGGCAGGCCGGG